>NZ_CP048741.1:1790211-1796549 GCF_018336475.1 Romboutsia sp. 13368 | reverse complement strand
TATTAAATTGTATATAATTTGTAGCTAATCCAAGTAAAAATATTAATTAGATTAAGTAAGTTGTGATATAATATTTATTTCAAGGTTAATGAAAAGGAAGTGATATTGTGGAAAGTGTAAAAGACTATTTAGATAGATTAGAAATAAATAATAACATATTAAATAAACAGTTAAAAGAAGTATATGTGTCTAAGGTTATTTACTTCAGAGAAGATAAAATTGTATATTTTCATTTAACTTCAAAGTCTATAATATCTTATGAGATTTTAGAAAATTTAAAAGTAGAGATAAAATCAAAGCTTTCGTATTTTAAAGATATAAAAATTAAAATATCATATACAGGTTTAGACCGAAAAGAAAATAAAGATATTATAAAAATGTATTGGATGAATATTGTCTATATACTAAAAACGCTATGTCCATCTATTTCAGGATGGTATAAACAAATAGAGTATTTATGTATAGAAGATAACTTAAAAATAAAACTTCCTAAGGGTCTTTTTTATGATAGACTGATGAAATTAAATATAGTTTCTATTCTTAAATCAGTGCTAAATGAAGAACTTGGTATAGATCTTAATATAAATATGGAAAAGGCAATAGATGAAGAAGTTGATGTTAAACGTATAATTAGAAAAACTGAAAGAATAGTAGAAGATAAGATTAAAGAATTAGAAATAAATTCTAAGCAAGAAAAAACAAGTGAAGAAGAAGCCGCTTATATTATAAAACCAGAGTATGATGATAAAATGATATATGGTGAAAATGTAAATGCAATGGTTGAAAAAATTTGTGATTTAAACAATAGTTCAGGAACTGTAAGTATAGTAGGGGAAATATTTGATATAGATACTAAAGAATTAAAAAATGGAAAAATACTTATGATCGCAGCGATAACAGATTATACAAGCTCTATAAGTTGTAAATTATTTTTAAATGATATTAATAAGGATAGTGTTTTAGGTAAATTATCTAAAGGAGCTTATGTGAAAATAAAAGGTGACATAATGTATGATACTTATCAAAGAGAACTTACTATGACTGTAAGTGGAATAAGAGAAGAAGAAAAGCCTCAAAGAATAGATAAAAGCGAAGAAAAAAGAGTTGAACTTCATGCACATACGCAAATGTCATCTATGGATGCTGTAGCTTCAACAAAAAAATTAATACAGCAAGCAGCTAAATGGGGTCATAAAGCAATAGCAATAACAGACCATGGAGTAGTTCAAGCATTTCCAGAAGCCATGGGAGCAGCTAAAGGTAATGATATAAAAATACTTTACGGTGTAGAAGGATATTTAGTTGAAGATGATACACTTATAATTGATGAACCTAATGATAAAGAATTATCTCAAACTTTTGTAGTATTTGATATAGAGACAACAGGTTTTTCAAATATAAATGATAAGATAACTGAAATAGGTGCAGTAAAAATAGAAAACTTTAAARTTGTAGATAAATTTAGTGAGCTTATAAACCCACAAAAGGATATATCATATAAAATACAAGAGTTAACTGGTATAACTAACGATATGGTTAAAGATAAACCTACCGTAGAAGAAGTTTTACCTAAGTTTATAGAATTTATTGGAGATAGTGTACTAGTTGCTCATAATGCAGAGTTTGATATGAGTTTTATATCTGAAAAATGTAGACAACAGAATATAGAATTTAAAAATAAAAGTGTAGATACATTGACACTTGCAAGAATATTACTTCCAGAATTAAAAAGACATAGATTAAATGTAGTAGCTAAAGCTTTAGGTGTACCACTTTTAAATCACCATAGAGCTGTTGATGATGCACAGGCTACAGCGCTTATATTTATAAAATTTCTAGAAATGTTAGAAAAAAAGGGAGCTAAAACATTACAACAAGTAAATGAAGTATTAGGTAAGGTTGATTATACAAAGCTAGGAACTAGTCATATAACCTTAATAGCTAAAAATTATGTTGGCCTAAAGAATTTATATAAAATAGTATCAGATGCTCATGTTAATCATTTCTATAGAGCACCTAGAATACTAAGAAGTGTATTAGAAGCTCATAAAGAAGGTATTATAATAGGTTCAGCTTGTGAAGCAGGTCAAGTATTTAAGGCTGTTAAGAAAAATGTAAGTGATGAAGAGATGGCTAAAATTATAGAACTATATGATTATATAGAAGTAATGCCGATTGATAACAATAGATTCATGATAGATAAAGGTGAAGTTCAAGATGAAGAGGAATTAAGGGATTTAAATAGAAAACTTATTGAAACTGCACTTAAATTTGGAAAAATACCAGTAGCAACTGGAGACGTTCATTTCTTAGAAAAGCATGAAGCTGTTTTAAGAAAGATATTAAAGTATTCTCAAGGATTTAAAGTGGATGAAGAAGAAACGTATCTTCACTTTAGAACTACAGATGAAATGTTAGACGAATTTAAGTATTTAGGTGAAGAATTAGCCTATGAAGTTGTTGTAACTAATACTAATAAAATAGCTGATATGGTTGAAGTTATAAAGCCAATACCTGATGATACTTATCCACCTATTATAGAAGGTTCAGATGTTGAGTTAAGAGAGATGTGTTATGCAAAAGCAAAACGTATATACGGAGAGCCAGTACCTGAAGTTGTTCAAGCTAGACTTGATAGAGAATTAAATTCAATCATAGGTAATGGATATGCGGTAATGTACATTATAGCTCAAAAACTAGTTACAAAATCACTAAGTGATGGATATTTAGTTGGTTCAAGAGGTTCGGTTGGTTCATCATTTGCTGCTACAATGAGTGATATAACAGAAGTTAATCCACTTCCGGCACATTATATTTGTGATGACCCAGAATGTAAATACTCACATTTCTTTGAAATAGGAGAATATGGTTCTGGAGTAGACTTACCAGATAAAGATTGTCCTAAATGCGGTAAGCCACTTAGAAAAGATGGACATGATATACCTTTTGAGACATTCCTTGGTTTTGAAGGTGATAAAGAGCCGGATATAGACCTTAACTTCTCAGGAGATTATCAACCTGTAATACACAAATATACTGAAGAACTGTTTGGAGAAGGTTATGTTTATAGAGCTGGAACAATAGGTACTGTAGCAGAAAAAACAGCTTTTGGGTATGCTAGAAAATATGTAGAAGAAAATAATATACATGTTCCAAATGCTGAAGTACTGAGATTATCAAATGGATGTACAGGAGTTAAAAGAACATCAGGACAGCATCCAGGTGGAGTTATGGTTATTCCGCATTACAAAGATGTTTATGACTTTACACCAATACAATATCCAGCTAATGATACCAGTTGTGGAGTTATAACAACACACTTTGACTATCACTCTATAAGTGGTCGTATACTAAAACTTGATATACTTGGGCACGATGCGCCGACTATGATAAGAATGCTAGAAGATATAACAGGTATAGTTGCTACTGATATTCCTTTAGATGACCCAGAAACAATGTCATTATTTACATCAACAGAGGCATTAAAAGTTACACCTGAAGAAATTAATTGCCCGATTGGTTCGCTTGCAATACCTGAATTTGGTACAAAGTTTGTTAGACAAATGTTACTTGATACAAAGCCAACAACTTTTGATGCATTGGTTCGTATATCAGGACTTTCTCATGGTACGGACGTTTGGCTAAATAATGCTCAAGACTTAGTTAGAGAGGATATAGTTGGTATAGATGATGTTATATCTACTCGTGATGACATAATGAACTATCTTATATTTAAAGGATTAAAACCTAAAAATGCCTTTACTATAATGGAAAACGTAAGAAAAGGTAAAGGATTAAAGCCAGAGCACATAGAAGAAATGCATGAAAATGATGTTCCAGAGTGGTATATAGGTTCATGTCAAAAGATAAAGTACATGTTCCCTAAGGCCCATGCAGTAGCATATGTTATGATGTCATTTAGACTAGCTTATTGTAAAGTTCATTATCCAGAAGCTTTTTATGCAACATACTTTACTACAAAAGCAGAGGATTTTGATGCGGATTTAATAGTTAAAGGGTTACCTGCAATAAAAGAGAGAATACATGAAATTGAAAGTTTAGGTAATGATGCAACTGCAAAAGAAAAAAATATGTTAACTGTTCTTGAAGTTGCACTTGAAATGTATGCTAGAGGAATAAAGATACTTCCTGTTGATATATATAAATCAGATGCAAGTAAGTTTAAGGTTGCGGGTGAGAAATTATTACTTCCACCTATGATAGCTCTTCAAGGTGTTGGAGAGAATGCAGCTATAAATATACAAAAGGAAAGAGAAAATGGAGAATTTATATCTAAAGAGGAACTTAGAAAGAGAACTAAAATTTCAAAAACAGTTATAGAGACATTAAGTAACCATGGTTCACTTAATAATATGAGTGATGAAAATCAACTATCTTTATTTTAAATAATTTATATAAATGATAATAAATATTAAAGTATAAATTGAATAAATTTATGTGTCTTTTTTATTTATTTAAACTTTATTCTTATTAAAAATATATTTATAAGATATGAATTAAACAAAATTCAATGTGAATAATAAATTAAAATACTTTAAAACTTTAGGCAGGATATAATATGAAAAAAATTATCATTACTTTACTACTATTTATGATTGTATTATTATCAGCATGTAGTACAAATGAAAATTCTATAAAAATATTACAACCATCTGAAGTAGAACAAAAAAAATCAGGAAATTATGAAGTTCAAACTATGGACTTTAATGTAGGAGAAATAGCTTTAGATGGAATTAGTTATGATTTAAAAGGAACGATGTCAATACCTAAAATCAGTAAAAATAAAAAAATGAAATTAGTTATAATAATACCAGGATATTATAATAATATAGATAGATATGATAAAGGTTTTGAGTATCTTATAAACTATATTGCCGAAAATGGATATTTAGCTATAGCTATAGATACAAGTCCAGCATATTATTTAAAGTACATTAAAAATAAAGAATACGAAAGTATTTCTAAAATACTTAATGAACATATAAAAGTTATCGAACAAGCTAATTTTGGAAATAATATATATAATGTAGACTTTGAAAATAAAATAGAATTAAAAAGTATAACGTTAATTAGTCATTGTGTAAATATAGAGGAGATATTTAAAACAATACAAAAACAAAATACAAATGAAGTAAAAATATTAAATCTATTACTAATTAATCCAATTACTAATAAATATATTAGTGATTTTAATATTAAAAGTGTATCTATATTGATTTCAGGATTAGATGGTACAAGAATGGGCATTGATGGATTTAATATTTATAGAATTTTAAAAGAATATAATAATCAAGATATTTTATCTTTAACATTACTTAAAAATGCTAACAATAATTATTTTAATTCAAAAATTGAGCAAAATGATGCTAATCAATTGGATATAGACTTAAAAAATCAAATTAATAGAAAAGAACAAGAAGAATTTTTAAAAAGATTTGTAGTAGACTACTTAAAAGCAGTATATAAAGATAAATGTGATAATACTATTTATGATACTAAGCTTACAACAGTTACAAAGATAAATAACTTAGACGTAATAAACTATTTACAAACATCAAAAGTAAAAAAATTAAAAGATATAAAAGATTTAGATGCTTATAAAGCTAAAAATATAAAAATTAATTTACTTAATAATTTGCCAGAAGTAAATTTACCTAAAATGAATGAAGATTCTATTAAATTATTGAATATTAAATGGGAGTATAAAAATGGTAGATTAACTTTTAAGCCAGATATAAATGATTTTAGTAAATTTAATAATATTAGTATAAATCTTGTATTAGACCCAGAGAATGAATCAAATATAAAAGGAAAGCCGCAAAGTATATGTATAGAACTAGTTGATGATAGAAGAAATTCACAAAAGGTTGAAATATCAAAAGAAAGTAACTTAATTAATTATCCAAGCGGTGATTTAGAAGAGTTTGACAGAGGAGATGGCAAAGAATTTATATGTTGGAATCAAATAACACCAATATTAAATATAAGAATACCTATAGTAATGTATAATACTATAAATTTAAAAAATATAAAAAAGTGTAATATAATATTTGATAGAACTAATAGTGGAGACTTATTATTTGAATCATTTACGTTAGACTAAATTAAGTTTTATAAAACTGGATATAATTATTATATTAAAGTTTATAAGATAAATAAGTGGCTTAATAATATAAAACTAATGTAGATATATAAAATATAAATTATAGTTTATTAGGGAATTCTTATAGATAAAAGTAGTATTTAAAGTATATATAATTAAAATTTGCAACAAAAACTAATATATGTTATTATAGTATATAAAATAGTATATATTG
>NZ_CP048741.1:1778901-1790124 GCF_018336475.1 Romboutsia sp. 13368 | reverse complement strand
CAACAAAAACTAATATATGTTATTATAGTATATAAAATAGTATATATTGCAAAAACTAAGAGTGGGACAGCAGTGCTCACTCTTTTGTTTTAAAAATTTACAACTGAATAGGAGGGAAACACAAATGAGAAAAAGTGTAGAAGCTACAATAGAAGAAATAGTTCAACCTATAGTTGATGCTAAAAACTTTGAAATAGTAGACATAGAATACGTTAAAGAAGCTGGAGAATATTACTTAAGAGTTTACTTAGATAAAGAAGGTGGAATATCTTTAAGTGACTGTGAAGTAGTTAGTAGAGAATTAAGTGAAATATTAGATAAAAAAGATCCAATAAAAGAAAATTATTTCTTAGAAGTATCTTCACCAGGGCTTGATAGACCACTTAAAAAGGATAAAGATTTTGAAAGATACAAGGGAAGAGATGTTGAAATAAAATTATATAAACCAATGAATGGTTCTAAGCAATTTGAAGGGGAACTAGTTGGATTAACTGAAGATAATAATATAAAAGTTATAATAGATAATCAAGAAGTAGAGTTCACAAGAAAAGAAGTTGCACTTATAAGACTTGCAATAAAGTTTTAGGCAAAGATAATATGGAGGAAGATGACGATGAATCATGAATTTATGGAAGCATTAGATGAATTAGAAAAAGACAGAGGAATAGATAAAGATATACTTATAGATACTATAGAACAAGCACTTTTAACAGCATATAAGAAAAACTTTGGTTCAGCTCAAAACGTTAGAGTTGAAGTTGATAGAGTAAAAGGTGATGTTAGAGTATTCTCTCAAAGAGTAGTAGTTGATGAGTCTGACTTATACGATACTTTCCTTGAAATAGAACTAAAAGATGCAAGAGAAATAAGTCCAAACTATGAATTAGGGGATATAATAGAAAATGAAGTAACTCCTAAAGATTTCGGAAGAATAGCAGCTCAAACTGCAAAACAAGTTGTTGTTCAAAGAATAAGAGAAGCTGAAAGAGAAATAGTATACAATGAGTTTATGGATAAAGAAAATGAAATAGTTACAGGTGAAGTAGCTAGAGTAAATAAAAATATAGTTTACGTAAACTTAGGTAGAATAGAAGCTATAATGACTCAAGCTGAGCAAATACCAGGAGAACATTATCAAGCTGGACAAAAAATAAAGGTATATATATTAGAAGTAAAGAAAACTAATAAAGGGCCTCAAATAGTAGTTTCTAGAAGTCATCCAGGATTAGTTAAGAGATTATTTGAATTTGAAGTACCTGAAATATTTGAAGGAATAGTTCAAATAAAATCTGTATCAAGAGAAGCAGGTTCAAGAACTAAAATGGCAGTTAAATCAATAGATGAAAAGATAGATCCAATAGGAGCTTGTGTTGGTCCTAAAGGTTCAAGAGTTAAGAATATAGTTGATGAACTTGGTGATGAAAAGATAGATATAATAAAATACAGTGATGATCCAGCTGAATACATATCTGCTTCACTTAGCCCATCAAAGGTTGAAAGAGTAGAAGTTAATGAGGAAGAAAAGTCTGCGTTAGTAGTAGTTCCTGATTACCAATTATCACTTGCAATAGGTAAAGAAGGACAAAATGCAAGACTTGCAGCAAAACTTACTAACTGGAAGATAGATATAAAAAGCGAATCACAAGCAAAACAAGAACAAGAATAAGGAGGGATGACCTTTGCAAAAAGTTAAAAAGGTACCTCAAAGAAAGTGTATAGCTTGTCAAGAAAGAGATTCTAAAAAAGGGTTAATAAGAATAGTTAAGAATAAAGAAGGAAAAATATTTTTAGACCCAACAGGAAAAGCAAATGGTAGAGGTGCATATATATGTAAAGATGCCGAATGCTTAAAAAAGGCTATAAAATCTAAAGCTTTAAATAGAGCATTTAAAATAGAAGTACCTAATGAGGTATATGAAAATCTACTTGAGGAGCTACAAAAACATGAAGACTAATGAAGATAAGATATATTCTTTTTTAGGACTTGCGACTCGTGCAGGTAAAGTAGTGTCAGGAGATGACTCTACACTACTTGAACTAAAAAAAGGAAATATTAAATTGATTATAGTTGCAGAAGATGCTTCTGAGAATACTAAAAAGTTATTTAAAGATAAAGCAAGTTATAGAAATATTCCACATGTATATTTCTCGAATAAATTACAACTAGGATATGCAATAGGAAAAGCTCCAAGGGCAACCCTAGGAGTTAAAGATATAAATTTTGCCAATAAAATATTGGAATTAATGGAAGTGCCAAAAATATAATAGGGGGTGATCTTGTGTCAAAAACAAGAGTATACCAAATAGCAAAAGAATTAAACATGTCTAATGAAGACGTATTAGTTAAATTAAAAGAATTAGAAATAAATGCAGTAGATAAAGATTCTGAATTAGAAGATGATGAAGTTGAACTAGCTTTAGAAATATTAAGAGATGAATTAGCTGCAACTAAAGGAAATACTATAGCTATAGATGGAAAATTAACAGTTCAAGAGTTAGCTACAAAATTAGATAAGTCTGCATCTGAAATAATAATGAAGCTTATGAAAATGGGAACAATGGCAACAATAAATCAAGAGATAAGCTTTGAAATAGGTTCATTAGTTGCTAGTGAATATGGATTTGAATTAGTAGAAGGTTCAGCTAATGATGAAGAAGAATTAGAAGAAATAGAAGCTTTAATAGAAATAGAAGAAGATAAAGAAGAAGATTTAGTAAAAAGACCACCAGTTGTTACTGTAATGGGTCACGTTGACCATGGTAAAACTTCTTTACTGGATGCTATAAGAAAAACTAATGTAACTTCAAGCGAAGCAGGAGGAATAACTCAGCATATAGGTGCTTCAGAAGTCATGGTAAATGGAGAAAAGGTAGTATTCTTAGATACTCCAGGACACGAAGCTTTCACATCTATGAGAGCTAGAGGAGCACAAGTTACAGATATGGCAATATTAGTTGTTGCTGCTGATGATGGTATAATGCCTCAAACAGTTGAAGCTATAAACCATGCTAAAGCTGCAAATGTACCTCTAATAGTTGCTATAAATAAAATAGATAAGCCAGGAGCAAATCCTGATAGAGTTAAGCAAGAATTAGCTGACCAAGGTTTATTAGTTGAAGATTGGGGTGGAGATGTTATATCAGTTCCAGTTTCAGCTTTAAAAAGAGAAGGTATAGATACTTTACTGGAAATGATACTTTTAGTTGCAGAAATGGAAGAATTAAAAGCTAACCCTGATAAGAGAGCTGTTGGTACAGTTATAGAAGCTCAACTTGATAAAGGTAGAGGACCAGTTGCAACAGTACTTGTTCAAGGTGGTACTTTAAGAGTTGGAGATCCAATAGTTGCTGGTGTTGCTAGTGGTAAAGTAAGAGCAATGATAAACTCTAAAGGAAAGAGAGTTAAAGTTGCTGGACCATCTACAGCAGTAGAAATATTAGGATTATCAGAAGTTCCACAAGGTGGAGACCAAGTTGTTGCAGTTCCAAGTGATAAAGCAGCAAGATTAGTAGCTGAAAAAAGACAACAAATGGCTAGAGAAGAAATGTTAAAATCTAACCAAAGAATGTCTTTAGATGATTTCTTTGCTCAAATGGGAGATGCAGAAGTTAAAGAATTACCTATAATAGTAAAAGCAGATGTTCAAGGTTCTGTTCAAGCAGTTAAACAATCACTTGAAAAATTATCTAACGAAGAAGTTGCTGTTAGAGTAATACATGGTGGTGTTGGAGCAGTAACTGAATCAGATGTAACATTAGCAACTGCATCTAATGCAATAATAATAGGATTTAACGTAAGACCTGTTCCAAGTGCAGAAGTACTTGCTAAAAAAGAAGGTGTAGATGTAAGAACATATACTATAATATACAAGGCTATAGAAGATGTTCAAGCAGCTATGACTGGTATGTTAGACCCTGAATATGTTGATGAAGATACAGGAAAAGCTGAAGTTAGAGAAACATTTAAATTATCAGGTGTTGGAACTATAGCTGGATGTTATGTAACTAGCGGTAAGGTATTTAGAGGATCTAAAGTAAGAATAGTAAGAGATGGATTCATAATACATGAAGGACAACTAGCAGCGCTTAAGAGATTTAAAGATGATGTTAAAGAAGTTAATCAAGGATACGAATGTGGTATGAGTTTTGTTAACTTCAATGATATTAAAGAAGGCGATGTAATAGAAGCTTATATAACTAAAGAAGTTGAAAGAAAATTAAAATAGATAAAAAAGAGGTCGATATTAATGGCATCATATAACAGAACAAAAAGAATAGCAGAAGAGATAAAAAAAGTTGTAAGTTCAATGCTTATAAGTGGAATCAAAGACCCTAGAATAACATCTATGGTAAGTGTAACAGATGTTGAAGTTACAAATGATTTAAGCTATGCATATGTTTATGTAAGTATACTAGGTGGAGATGAAGAATCTACACTATTAGGGCTAAAAAGTGCAGTAAACTTCATAAGAAGAGAAGTAAGTAGAAGTGTTAAGCTTAGACATACTCCACAAATAATATTTAAAGTTGATGACTCTATAAAAAATGGTATGTACATGGATCATTTAATAAGAAAAGTTAATGAAGGTGCAACTGCTTCTTCATTTGACGAGGAAGAGTTTGATGAAGAGTAAGATAGAAAGTATAATAAAATACTTAAAAGGAAGTAACGATGATTTCATCGTTACTTCTCATATTAGCCCAGATGGAGATAATATAGGGTCAACTTTATCAATGTACTACACTTTAAATAAATTTGGAAAAAACGTTTACTATGTACTAGACGATAATCCTCCTCAAAATTTAAAGTTTTTAGTTGAAAATGTTAATATATTAAAATCAGAGGAAGTAAGCTTAAATAACTATAATATAGTAGCACTTGATTGTGGAGATAAAAATAGAATATGTTTAAGTAAAGAATTAGTAGATAATGCTAAAACAATAATATGTATAGATCACCATGCAAGTAATGACTATTATGGTGATTTTAACTATATAGATACTGAAGCATCATCAACTTGTGAATTAGTTTATAATGTATTAGTAGAATATGAAAAAAGTGAAAATATAAAAATAATAGATGACAATATAGCAACATGTTTATATACTGGTTTATTAACTGATACAGGTAATTTTATATATTCAAATACTCATCCAAGTAGTTTTGAAATGGCAAAAGACCTTTTATTAAAAGGAGCTAAAAAAGATATTATAATTCAAAAAGTATTCCAAAGTAATCCATATAATTACTATAAATTATTAGGTGAAGCTTTAAATACTCTAGATATAGTAGATGGAAAAATTGCTAGTATAATGATAACTAAAGAAATGTTAAAAAGAAATGTTATAAGTTTTAATGATGTAGATGGAATAACATCATATACAAGGGATATAGATGGTGTTGAAGTAGGTATACTTTTAAAGGAAAAGAAAGAAAATGAAGTCAAAGTAAGCCTAAGATCTAAAACTTATGTAGATGTTAGTAAAATAGCTCAAGGTTTTGGTGGCGGAGGCCATGTAAGAGCTGCAGGTTGTACTATTTACTCTAGTATAGAAGATGCAAAGAGACAGATAGTAGATGCTGTAGTAAAAGTAGTTCAAGGTGAGATAAATGAATAAAATAGTAAATATTATAAAACCTACAGGTATGACATCTCATGATGTTGTAAGTGCTGTAAGAAAAATTTTAAATACAAAAAAAGTTGGACATACAGGTACCCTTGATCCAGATGCATCAGGGGTATTACCTATATGTATAGGAAAAGCTACAAAAGTTAGTGAGCTTATATTAAATAAGGATAAATCATATATTTGTGAATTAACACTAGGTATAACTACAGATACATATGATTCATCTGGTGAAATATTGGAAAAAGTTGAAAACTTTAGCTTTACAAAAGAAGAAATAGAAAAAGCTTTTGATACTCAAAGAGGTCATATAGAACAATTACCACCTATTTATTCTGCATTAAAAGTAAATGGAAAGAGAATGTGTGATTTAGTTAGAAGTGGAAGAGCTGATGAAATAAATTTAAAAACTAGACCTGTACACATAAAAGAATTAAATATTCTTAGTATAAGAGATAATAAGATAATGTTTTACGTAAAATGTTCTAAGGGAACTTATGTAAGAAGTATCTGTTATGATATAGGACAAATTTTAGGATGTGGAGGACATATGTCTTTCTTACTTAGAACTTCATCTGGTAAGTTTAACTTAGAAAATGGTATAACACTCGAAGAATTAAAAGAACATAAAGATAATAATACTTTAGATAAATATTTATATGATATAGATTATGTATTAACTAATTTTAATAAAATAACAATACATGAAAATGCAGAAAAGTATTATATAAATGGTGGAATAATAGATGAAAGACGATTTATAGAAAAAGATTTTAATGAAAATGATGAGTTAGTAAGAGTTTATAGCTCAAAAGAGTTTATTGGAATAGGTAAAATAATAAGAAAAGATAATACTATAAGTGTAAAAAGTGATAAATTATTTATAGTATAAATTTCAAGTAGGCGGGGAAAGCGAAATGGATACTATAACATCAATAGCTAAAATAGATACAATAAAAGAAAGTGTGGTAACTATTGGTAACTTTGATGGGCTACATAGAGGTCATAAGGTTCTAATAGAAAAAACAACAGAATATGCTAAAGAAAATAGTATAAGTAGCGTAGTATTTACTTTTAAAAATCATCCAGTTAATTACTTTAGACCAAACTCTGTAAAAAATATTATCACAAATTCTGAAAAAATAGAAATCCTAAAATCTATGAATGTTGATTATATAATTAATATACCTTTTGATGAGTATATGACTAAGATATCAGGACATGATTTTATAAAAGAAATATTATTAGATACATTAGGTGCTAAGAAAATAATAGTCGGACATGACTTTACATTTGCAAGAAATAAAGAAGGTAACACGAAACTTTTAAAAGAATTATCTAAAAAATATGGGTTTGAACTAGAAATAATAAATCCTATAAAGTTAGATAATGTAAGAATAAGCAGTACAAACATCCGAGATTTAATATCAAATGGTGATGTTGATAAAGCTTATAAATATCTTGGAAGATATTATAAACTATCAGGAAAAGTTATACATGCAAGAAAGATTGGAAGAACTATAGGATTTCCAACTGCAAACATAAGTATAGATGAAGATATGATAGTACCTAAAGTTGGGATATATGCAACAAAAGTATATATAAATGGAAAAACATACTATGGTGCTACAAATGTAGGATATAATCCTACTGTAAATGGTAAAAATTTATCTATAGAAACAAATATATTAGAATTTAATGATGATATATATGGAAAAACTATAACTATAGAATTTCTAGAAAGAATTAGAGATGAAAAGAAATTTAATGGAATTGAAGAATTAAAAATTCAACTTCAAAAAGATACTAACTATGTGTTCAAAAAGTATATTTGCAAAAGCAAAAAACTTATGGTACAATAGACAAGTAAATTAAATAACCATTTACTCAGCATATGATTTCTCCAAATCTATGCTTAGTTATTGGCGATTATAAAATATATTGGAGGTAACTCAAGATGAACAAAACTGAAATAATAAAAGAATTCGGAAGATTTGAAGGAGATACTGGTTCTCCAGAAGTACAAATAGCTTTATTAACAGCTAGAATAAACGAATTAAACGACCACTTAAAAATGCACAAGAAAGACCACCACTCAAGAAGAGGTCTATTAAAGATGGTTGGTAGAAGAAGAAACTTATTAGCTTACTTAAAAGACAGAGATCTTGAAGGATACAGAGCATTAATAGCTAAATTAGGATTAAGAAAGTAATTTTTACTTTTTTTATTAAAAGCAGGTATAATAATACCTGCTTTTTATAATTTTAATATTATATAAAAAAGGTATTGGTAAATATTATATAAAAAAGGTATTGGTAAATATTATATAAAAAAATTTAAGTAGAGGTGATAGGTTTGAAAATAAAATTAATATGTGATAGTTTATGTGATATTCCAAAAGAAATTCAAGATAAAGAGTATTTAGATGTAGTACCGCTTACTATAATATTTAATGATAAAGAATACAAAGATGGAGTGGATATAAGTAAAGAAGAATATTATGAAGTATTAAAAAGTAGTAAAGAGATACCTAAGACATCTCAAGCTACATATATTCAATTCAGTGAAATTTTTAATAAATATGTGGATGAAGGTTATAAAATAATATGTATAAATGGTTCTTCTAAATCATCAGGAACATATCAAAGTGCGATACTTGCAAGAAGCGATATGGGTGAAAAGGCAAATGATATACATATATTTGACACTATGAGTTTATCATTAGGAAGCGGTCAATTTGTTATTAAAGCATGTGACTTAATAGAAGATGGATTAAGCACTGATGATATAATAAAAGAATTAGAATCTATTAGAGAAAGTGTAATGTTATTTTTTGCACCTAAAACTTTAGATTATTTAAAAAAGAGTGGTAGGGTATCTGTAGCTACTGCAATAATAGGAAATATTCTTAATATAATACCAGTATTTTCATTCCCAAATGGAGAGGCAAACTTAGAGGAAAAAGTTAGAGGTAGTAAAAATTTAGCAACGAAACTTGTTGATATTATACTAGAAAGAAATAAGGGGGATTTAAGTGATAAAATTATTACTATAGGATATGGAGATAATTTTAAGGACTTTGAAAAGCTTGAAAAAGAAGTTCAGAAAAGAATAAAAGCTAAAAAAGTATTAATAACTAGAGGCGGGGCTTGTATATGTTCCCATACAGGTCCAGATATACTTGCTATAAGTTGTTCTAACTAGAATATGACTAATTTTAAAGCAAAGTGTAAATAATACATATAATGATTGAGATAAGTAACTAAGCTACTTTTATATATTGTTAAAATATAGTATTTTTGATAAGATAGTACATAAGATAGTAAACGCGTTTTTTAGCAAAAGAGGAGGTACAAGCTTTAATGTTTGAACATAAAATATTTAAAATGGATTTAGCAGGAAGAGAGCTTTCTGTTGAAATAGGAAAGATAGCAGAGCTTGCTAGCGGAAGTGCCATAATTAGATACGGGGAAACTATGGTTATGGTAAATGTTTCAAAATCAGCAAAACCAAGAGATGGAATAGACTTCTTCCCACTAAGTGTTGATTATGAAGAAAAATTATATTCAGTAGGTAAAATACCTGGAGGATTTTTAAAGAGAGAAGGGAAGCCTTCAGAAAAAGCGATATTAACATCAAGACTTATAGACAGACCTATAAGACCATTATTCCCAAAAGGATTTAGAAATGATGTACAAGTTGTTGCTACAGTTTTATCAGTAGATCAAGATTGTACACCTGATATAGTTGCTATGATAGGTTCATCTATAGCATTGTCTATATCTGATATACCTTTTAATGGACCTACAGGATCTGTTTTAATAGGATTAGTTGATGGAGCATTTGTTGTTAACCCAACAGCAGAGCAAAGAGAAAAAAGTTCTCTTCATCTAGTAGTATCAGGAACTAAAGATGCTATAATGATGGTTGAAGCTGGTGGAGAAGAAATACCAGATGCATTAATGCTTGAAGCTATATTATTTGCTCATGAAGAAATCAAAAAGGTAGTAGAATTTATAGAAGAAATAACTGCACAAGTTGGAAAAGAAAAAATGGAAGTAGTTTTATTCAAAGCTGATGAAGAAGTTGAAAAGGCAGTTCGTGAATTTGCTACAGATAAAATGAAAGAAGCTGTAAAAACTATAGAAAAACTTGAAAGAATGGAAAAAATGGACGCTGTAAAAGCTGAAACATTTGAAAAATTCGAAGAGTTACTAGAAGATTACGGAGTAGATATAGAAGAAACACTTCAAGCTATAATAAAAGAAGAAGTAAGAAAGTTAATAGTACATGAAAATGTAAGACCAGATAATAGAGGATTAGAAGAAATAAGACCAATATGGTGTGACAATGGATTTATACCTAGAGCTCATGGTTCAGGATTATTTACAAGAGGTCAGACTCAAGTAATGTCTATAGCAACTCTTGGAGCATTAGGAGATGTTCAAATATTAGATGGATTAGATGAAGAAGAAAGCAAAAGATATATGCATCACTATAACTTCCCTGCATACAGTGTTGGTGAAGCTAGACCATCAAGAGGACCAGGAAGAAGAGAAATAGGACATGGAGCACTTGCTGAAAGAGCATTAGTACCTGTACTTCCATCAAAAGAAGAATTCCCATATGCAATAAGAGTAGTATCAGAAGTATTAAGTTCTAATGGTTCTACATCTCAAGGTAGTGTATGTGGTTCTACATTATCATTACTTGATGCGGGTGTACCTTTAAAAGATATGGTTGCAGGTATAGCTATGGGTCTTATAAAGCATGATGATAAAGTAGCAGTACTTTCTGATATACAAGGTATGGAAGATCACTTAGGAGATATGGACTTTAAAGTTGCAGGAACTGAAAAAGGTATAACTGCTATACAAATGGATATAAAGATAGCTGGTATAGATAAAGAAATATTAAGTAGAGCTTTAACTCAAGCTAAAGCTGGTAGAATACATATATTAAATGAAATGAGAAAAACAATATCAGCTCCAAAACCAGAATTATCTAAGTATGCTCCTAAGATAATAACAATGAACATAAATCCAGATAAGATAAGAGATGTTATAGGACCTGGTGGAAAAGTTATAACTAAGATAATCGAAGAAACTGGAGTAAAAATAGATATAGAACAAACTGGAGAAGTATTCATATCAGGTGTAGATGCTGATATGATAAAACTTGCACAAAAGAAAATCAATGATATAGTAGCTGAAGCAGAAGTAGGACAGACTTATACAGGTAAGGTTACAAGAATAATGAACTTTGGTGCATTTGTTGAAATACTTCCAGGAAAAGAAGGATTACTTCACATATCTCACATAGCACATGAAAGAGTTGCTAAAGTTGAAGATGTATTAAACATAGGTGATGAAGTTGAAGTTAAGGTTACTGAAATAGATGAAAAAGGAAGAGTAAACTTATCTAGAAAAGTATTATTACCTAAACCAGAAAAAGCTGATAAAAAAGAAGAACAATAATAAAGAAGAAGTCTAATTAGGCTTCTTTTTTATTATTTATAAATTTAGTTTTATTAGTAATTATATAGCTTTATTAAAANATTGCACTTATAGCTTTATGTGGTGGATTACTTGGAAT
>NZ_CP048741.1:1769551-1778579 GCF_018336475.1 Romboutsia sp. 13368 | reverse complement strand
TAAATTTAGTTTTATTAGTAATTATATAGCTTTATTAAAATAATTAAAAAATATATATTATACTAAAAACACATTTGAACAAAATAAATTTACTTAAAGTATCCACTAGTAACTACTTTTTTGCATATTTGTCCTAAATTAATAATAGTATTTATAAATAAGTAATAATACATAGTAGGAGGAAACCTTAATGATAATGATGGTACTTAACAAAAATAAACTGAAAAAAATCATTATGTGGGCATTAGTAGTAGTTGCATTTTTATCAGGTACGATATTTTTTATGATAAATAAAAATATTAAACCTACATTTGAATTGTTTGACCAAGCAAATATTCCGTATACTCAAGGTACAAAACAAAACAGTGGATACGTTGCATTAACTTGTAATGTAGATTTAGGTTGGGAGACTGAATATGTACAGGGTATACTTGATGTATTAAAAAAAGAGGATGTTAAAATTACGTTTAATGTAACTGGTAGATGGGCAGAAAAAAACCAAGAAATGTTACTAAAACTTAAGAGTGAAGGTCATGAAATAGGAAATCATGGCCATAGACATTTAGATTACGCTAAGCTTTCATATGAAGAAAATTTAGAACAGATAAAAACTTCTAAAAAAATAATAGAGGATATAATACAAGAAGAAACTAAGTTCTTTCAAGCACCAGCAGGTTCTTTTGGTGAAGGAACTATGAAAGCTGCAAATGAATTAGGATATACAAGTATAAAATGGGATGTTGATACGATAGATTGGAATAATAGAAAAGAACCAGAAGTTATAATAGAAAGAGTAAAGAAAAAAGAAATAAAGGATGGTAGTATAGTTCTTATGCATCCAACATATGCAACTACTCAATGTTTAGATGATATAATTCAAATTATAAGAGATAAGGGATTGAAACCAGGTATGCTTAGTAATATATTTTAAATAAAGTTGATTAAGTTAATGCACTAAACTATAATTTAATACATGTAATAAAGACTATTAATCTTTGCTTGAACATCAAATWWAATATAGAGTAAAAAATAGATAGTGGAGGATGAATATGTATAAAAAACATGTATTAGAAAATGGATTAACTATAATAGGTGAAGAAATACCATATGTAAAATCAATATCTTTAGGAATATGGATAAATGCAGGTTCTAGAATAGAAAATGAAAGAATAAGTGGAGTTTCTCATTTTATAGAACATATGCTATTTAAAGGAACTAAAAATAGAACATCTAAGGATCTAGCTAGTGAAATAGATAATTTAGGTGGGCAGATAAATGCATTTACAAGTAAAGAGTGTACATGCTATTATGTAAAACTATTAGATTCTCATATAGATATAGGTATAGATGTACTTAGTGATATGATACTTAATTCAAAGTTTAATGAAGATGATATAAATAAAGAAAGGTCTGTAATAATTGAAGAATTAAAAATGTATGAAGATTCACCTGAAGACCTTGTTTATGATTTATTAACTGAAAATATATATAAAGGTGATTCACTAGGTATGAATATAATAGGGACTGAGGAGTCATTAAAAAACTTAGATAGAAATGAGTTACTAAATTATTTTAATAAATATTATGTTCCTAATAATTCAGTAATAGCTATATCAGGTAATTTTAATTTTGATGAAATAGTAAAAAAGATAGAGAAAAAGTTCAAATACTGGGAAAGAAGAGAAGTTAATGTAGAACTTAAAAAAGCGGAGTTTAAAAGTTGTTTTTTAAGTAAGAATAAGGATATAGAGCAAGTAAATTTAGCTATGAGTTTAGAAGCTGTACCACTTGAAAATGATGAAGAAGTATATGCATTAGCAGTTATAAATACAGTTTTTGGAGGAAGTATAAGCTCTAGACTATTCCAAAAAATAAGAGAAGAAAAAGGATTAGTGTATTCTATATACTCTTCTCAAAGTTTATATAGAAAATGTGGAGAGTTAGGCATATTTGCAAGTATGAGTAATGAGCACTTACAAGAAGTTTATGATTCTGTTATAGAAGAGATAAAAATTATAAAAGAAAATTATTTAACAGATAAAGAAATAAGTGAAAGTAAAGAACAATTAAAAGGAAGTTATATATTAGGCCTTGAAAGTACAAGTAGTAGAATGATGTCTATAGGAAGGTCTCTACTTCTAAATAATAAAGTAGAGTCAACTGATAGTATATTAAAATCAATAGACAATGTAGATAAAGAAACAGTAGAAAAAGTTATAGATAAAATCTTTAATTTAGATAAACTTGGTGTATGTATAGTAGGAAGAGATGTAGAACAAATTAAATTATAGGATAAGGTAGGGGGATAAACATGAATTTATCTGAAATAGCAGGAAAGGAAATTGTAAATCTTGTAACAGGTGAAAGATTAGGAGTAGTTGGAGAATGTGATCTTATATTAGATGAAGTAAGTGGAGAAATATTAGCACTTTTAATACCAAGAGAAAGAGGTTTTTTTGGAATAAAAAAGGATAAGTCAGTTCTTGAAGTTCCGTGGAGAAGTGTTAGAAAAATAGGAAATGATATGATAATAATAGAGTATGATGGTGTTTATTAATATATTAGTAGATTGAAAAAGATAAATAAAACTTGAGTTGATATATAATTAATAATTCGCTTAGAAAGAGAAGTTGATAAATCTTACTAGGTGAATTTTTTTTKTAYMYTTTGAAAGGAGTTTAATTATGAGATACTATCAAGATGATATAAATTCAAGTTATATAGAATTTTCTAAAAAAGATGATAAAAATAAAATAGAATTAAAAAGTGAATCTGAAAATGATGATAAAGAAAATGATGATATTCAAGATATAAAAAAAATGGGCGTACCAAATATGCCACAACAAACTAAAAAAGAAATACAATGCATAACAATAATAGGGGAAATAGAAGGACATTACATAGGGAATCCACAAAAAAAAGCAACTAAATATGAGCATATAATACCTATGCTATATTCGATAGAAGAAAATGAAGATATAAAAGGAGTTCTTATAATACTAAATACTGTAGGTGGAGATGTTGAAGCAGGGCTTGCAATGGCAGAACTTATAAATAGTATATCTAAAAAAGTAGTTACACTTGTTTTAGGTGGAAGTCATAGTATAGGAGTACCTCTTGCAACAGCAGGAGACTATTCATTTATAGCTCCTACTGCAACTATGGTAGTTCACCCTATAAGAACTAATGGACTTGTTATAGGAGTTAATGAAACTTTTGAATACTTTAAAAAAATGCAAGAAAGAATAACTCAATTTATAATAAGAACATCTAATATAGAAAGAAGTGAACTTGAAAAAATAATGCACTCAAAAGAGGACTTAGTAAGTGATGTAGGCAGTGTATTAATAGGAAAAGAAGCAGTAGAATGTGGTCTTATAAATGAAGTTGGTGGATTAAAAGAAGCCATGAAAAAGCTTAGAGAACTTATAAAAGAAGATACTGATAAATAAGATTTGTTTTAAATATATAATATATGATATAATTAAGGAATCTACTTAAAGTGTTAGTGTTTATGCATTAACACTTTTTGCTATGATTAGGATATAATAAATTCATAATATTATAAAAATAAAAGAGGTGAGATTGTTGGCAAAGAAAAAAAATTCTAAAAGTAAAAATAAAAATAAGAGTTTAGAATTTAATAATGAGTATCATAATTTAGTTACCGTATTCATAGGTATATTTTTATTATATAGTTTAAATTCGAATTCTATGGGATTTGTAGGTAATGTAATGCAAACTATTTTTAAAGGCTTATTTGGAGGTCTGTCTATTTTTATGCCATTTATAATAGTTGCTACGGGGATACTAGGTTTCTTTGATGGAAACGAATACATATATAGAATAAAAAATACTAAAATGTATTACTTTACAATAGTATTTATATTTATATTCTATGGTTTATTAAATGCTAGAGCTCTTCCTGTTGAAAGCCCACTAAGTGATGAAATGTTTAAGTCAGTGGTACAAATGGGAATTGATGGTAGTGGAAGTGGCTTAATTGCAACAACTATAACTTACTATATAAGTAAAGCATTTGGTATAACTGGAGGATGGTTAATAAGTATATTTGCACTTATAGCAGGTATCATGTTTGTATTTAAAATCTCTATAAAAGATTTATTATCAAATATAAAAGCTAAATCAAATGGAATAAAAAATAGTAATTTAACTATGAAGGAAAGAATGGACAATATGAAACAATCTGTAATAGAAATGGTTACAGATGAAGTGGATGATGAAACTATGGTCAAAAAACAAAATCCATTAAAAAAAGATAAGAAAAAAGGTAAACAAAAAGAAGAAGTTATAGAAGATGACTTTGATGAAGTAGAAGATAAAACTATAAAAATTGTTGGATTTAATAAAGCTGAAGATGACTATTTAGAAATATTAGAGGGAACTCAAAGTATGTCAGAACTTGATGTATTAAAGGAACTTCAAAATACAAATAAACAAAATATAAATAATGATGTATATGAAGATGTTAGAGAACAACCTATAAAGACATCTAAAACTTATGATAGTGAAAAAACTCAAACAATAAGTATAAAACAAGAGGCAAATTACGATAATTATAAAATGCCACATGTTAATTTATTAAATAAGATAGATAAGAAGAATGATGATAATAGTAAGAAGAAGGTATTAAAAAATGCCTCATTATTAGAAAAGACCTTATCTGATTTTGGGGTAGAGGCAAAAGTAAATCAAGTAACAGTAGGGCCTACTATAACAAGATATGAGATACAGCCAAGTCCAGGAGTTAAGGTTAGTAAAATAGTTAACTTAACAGATGATATAGCATTAAGCTTAGCTGCAAAAAGTATAAGAATGGAAGCACCTATACCTGGTAAAAGTGCTATAGGTATAGAGGTACCAAATGAAACACCTTTAATGGTTGGACTTAGAGATGTATTTGAAAGCGAAGAGTTTAAAAAGTTTGATTCGCCTTTAGCTATGGCACTTGGAAAAGATATAAGTGGTAAACCTATAATTGGAGATATAGGTAAAATGCCACACTTACTTATAGCAGGATCAACTGGTTCAGGTAAGAGTGTTTGTGTAAATACATTAATTAGTAGTATACTATATAAAGCAAAACCAGATGAAGTAAAATTACTTTTAATAGATCCTAAGGTTGTTGAACTTGCAAACTATAATGGTATTCCACATTTATTAATACCAGTTGTAACTGATCCTAAAAAAGCTGCTAATGCACTTAATTGGGCAGTTGTTGAAATGAATAAGAGATATAAAATGTTTGCTGAAAATGGAGTAAAAGATATTACAAGTTACAATGAAAAGTGTGAAGAAAAACTTCCAAAGATAGTTATAATAATAGATGAGCTTGCAGACCTTATGATGGCAAGTGCTAATGATGTAGAAGATTATATTTGTAGATTAGCTCAAATGGCAAGAGCTGCTGGTATGCATTTAATAGTAGCAACTCAAAGACCATCTGTTGATGTTATAACAGGAGTTATAAAGGCAAATATACCTTCAAGGATAGCTTTTGCTGTTTCATCGCAAACAGATTCTAGAACAATACTTGATATGGGTGGAGCTGAAAAATTACTTGGAAAAGGAGATATGTTATTCTATCCACTAGGAGCTTCAAAGCCTGTAAGAATTCAAGGAGCATTTATATCAGAAAATGAATCACAAAATATTATAGATTTTGTTAAAGCTCAAGTTAAAGAAGAAGTAAAATATGAAGAAAATATAATGGATACAATATCTAAAGTTAACATGGAAAAGTCAAGTGATGAAGATGACCTTTTAAGTGAAGCTATTGAATTTGTTGTTCAAAGTGGTCAAGGATCTGCATCTATGCTTCAAAGAAAGTTTAAAATTGGATTTAATAGAGCGGCAAGACTTATAGATTCTATGGAGGAAAGAGGAATAGTAGGACCTAATGAAGGCAGTAAGCCAAGAAAAGTATTAATGAGTAAACAAGATTTACAAAATTTAGAAGGTGAATAAAATTTGAAGACGATAAATATAGAAGATGCATTAAAGTTAAAAAATAGTATATTTATAGATGTAAGAACTGAATCAGAATATAAAGAAGATCATATATTAGATGCATTTAGTATGCCTTTATTTAAAGATCATGAACACTGTGAAGTCGGTACAATATATAAAATGCAAGGAAAGCATGAAGCAATACAAAAGGGATTTGATTTTGTAGGATATAAATTAAAAGATATGTACCTACAAGTCACAACTCTTGCAAGTGAATATGATAATATAGTAATATATTGTGCTAGAGGTGGAATGAGAAGTGGTTCTGTATGCAATTTATTTGATTCACTGGGACTTAATATATATAAGTTAGAAGGTGGATATAAATCATATAGAAATTATGTGATAGATTACTTAGATAAAATTATGGATACTAAAAACTTTATAGTAGTTCATGGATTAACAGGTGTTGGTAAAACTGACTTATTAAATATACTAGAAGAAAAAGGTGTAGATAATATAGATCTTGAAGGTATAGCTAAAAATAGTGGATCTACATTTGGTTTTATAACACATGATAAAAAACCACCAACTCAGAAAAATTTTGAGTCTAAAATATTTGAGAAAATATTCTATTCAAATAGTAACTATATATTTATAGAAAGCGAAAGTAAAAGAGTAGGTCATGTATTGATACCAAATAACATCTATGATGCTATAGTTAGAGATGGATATCATATACTACTTGAATGTAGTTTAGAAAATAGAGTGAAAAGACTTTGTAGAGATTATGTTTATGATAAAGATCAAGATAATATAGAAGTATTAAAAGACTGCATAAATAAATTTAGAAAAAGACTAGGTCATAATAAAGTTGATGAGTATATGAATCTATTAGAAGAAGGAAAATATGAAGAACTAGTAGAAAAGTACTTAGTAGAGTATTATGACCCATTATATATGCATTCAGTTGAGAAATATAAATATAATGAAGTTATAAACTTTGATAATATTGACATCGCAGTAGAAGAAGTTATAAAATTTCATAAATCAGCAATGGAAGGAGCAATAAAATGTTAAAAATAGCATTAGAATCATTAGGATGTTCTAAAAACTTAGTAGATGCAGAAATAATGATGGGAATACTTAATAAAAAAGGATATAAATTAGTAGGAGATTTTGAAGAAGCAGATATAATACTAGTAAATACTTGTGGATTTATAGAGTCAGCAAAGCAAGAATCTATACAAACTATATTAGAATTAGCACAATTAAAGGAGACAGCTAATTTAAAATTACTTATAGTTACAGGATGTTTAGCACAAAGATACTCAGAAGAATTAAAGCAAGAGATACCAGAAATAGATGCTATAGTAGGTACAGGAAGTTACCAGCAAATAGATGAAATAATAGCTAATCTTGAAAAGGAAAATCATATAGTAAGCCTTAATGATATAGAATTTGCTTATAATGAAGATTTACCAAGATATATATCAACTCCAGACCATATGGCTTATTTAAAAATAGGAGAAGGATGCGATAATAAATGTACTTACTGTATAATACCTAAGTTAAGAGGTAAATATAGAAGTAGAAAAATGGAAGATATAATAGCTGAAGCTAAGGACTTAGCATCAAAAGGTGTTAAAGAATTAGTTGTTATAGCGCAAGATACTACTAAATATGGTTGTGATTTATATGGAAAAGAGAAGCTTTCAGAATTATTAGAAGAACTTGCACAAATAGAAGGAATAAAGTGGATAAGAATAATGTACTCATATCCAGAATCGATAACAGAAGAACTAGTTAAAGTTATTAAGAAATACGATAACATATGTAACTACTTCGATATGCCAATACAACATGCAAGCAATAAGATATTAAAATTAATGAATAGACACACTACAAAAGAGAATATATTATCAACTATAAATATGATAAGAAAGCATATACCTGATGCTACATTAAGAACTACTATAATAGTAGGATTCCCAGGAGAAACTGAAGAAGATTTCAATGAATTAGTTGAATTTGTAAAAATAGCTAAGTTTGATAGACTTGGAGCATTCTCTTATTCTAGAGAAGAAGATACAGCAGCTGATAGACTTCCAAATCATCTAGAAGAAGAAGTTAAAAATGAAAGAAGAGATGCTTTAATGTTAGTTCAACAAAGTATATCAGAAGAATTAAATGCAGCTAAAGTAGGAAATATATACGAAGTTTTAGTAGAAGAACAAATAGAAGACAAAGTATATATAGGTAGAACTCAAGGCGATGCAGAAGAAATAGACAGTATAGTATATGTTAAATCTGAAAAGCAATTAAACATAGGTGACTTCATAAATGTAAAAATAACTAGTGCATTAGAATATGATTTAATGGGGGATATAGTTAATGAACTTGCCTAATAAACTAACTTTATTTAGGATATTTTTAATTCCAGTATTTATACTTGTAATGTTATTTAACATACCAAGTAAATATTTAATAGCATGTGTAATATTTATAGTTGCGTCAATAACTGATGCAATGGATGGACATATTGCTAGAAAGCACAACTTAGTTACTGACTTTGGTAAATTTATGGATCCACTAGCAGATAAACTACTAGTAATATCAGCACTTATATGCATGATAGAAGTAGGATTAGTTCCTGGATGGATGGTTATCATAATAGTTGCAAGAGAACTTACGGTAAGTATACTAAGAGCAATAGCTGCAGCTGATGGAAAGGTAATAGCAGCTAGTGGTGGAGGTAAATTAAAGACTATAAGTCAAATGATAGCAATACCATTATTACTTTTAGGTAGACAATTTGATAGTTCTATATTATTAAGTATAGGTAATATAGCAATATTAATAGCAACATTACTGACGTTATACTCAGGATGGGAATATTTATATAAAAATAAAAACCTATTTATGGAAAGTAAATAATATAAAAGAGTTATCTTTAAGAATATATAAAAATTAAATATTCTTATGATAACTCTTTTATATTTAATAAAAATATTATTATAAAAGTGTAAATTAAATTACTACAAATATATAATAAATA
>NZ_CP048741.1:1762534-1769374 GCF_018336475.1 Romboutsia sp. 13368 | reverse complement strand
AAATAAAAGTTTATAAATAATATAAGTATGGTAAAATCTTACTTAAAGAGAATTTAGTATCTATATAATAGAGTCTATATAACTAGGAAGAATTTTATAATTGACGGCAATTATTTTATAAGATATAATAGTTATACAGAATAGAACAAATGTTTGTAGAAATGTAATCGGAAAGGAATGATATACATGAGTATAGAACAAGAAAAACTAAATGCCCTTAATCAAGCATTAGGCAAAATAGAAAAAGAGTTTGGTAAAGGATCAGTAATGAAGCTTGGGGAAGCTACATCAATGGCAATTGATGTTATATCAACAGGTTCAATAGGACTTGATATAGCAGTTGGTATAGGTGGACTTCCAAAAGGAAGAATAATAGAAGTATATGGACCTGAATCTTCAGGTAAGACAACAGTTGCTCTTCATACCATAGCAGAAGCACAAAAGCAAGGTGGAATAGCAGCATTTATAGATGCCGAACATGCACTTGACCCAGTATATGCAAAAGCGTTAGGTGTAGATATAGATAACTTAATAATATCTCAACCAGATACAGGAGAACAAGCACTAGAAATAGCAGAAGCGCTTATAAGAAGTGGAGCTATAGATATAATAGTAGTTGACTCTGTTGCTGCACTTGTTCCTAGAGCAGAGATAGAAGGAGATATGGGAGACTCACACGTTGGTCTTCAAGCAAGACTTATGTCTCAAGCACTTAGAAAATTAACAGGATCTATAAAAAAATCTAACTGTGTTGCAATATTTATAAACCAATTAAGAGAAAAAGTTGGTATAATGTTTGGTAATCCTGAAACAACAACTGGTGGTCGTGCTCTTAAGTTCTATTCTTCTGTAAGATTAGAAGTAAGAAGAATAGATTCTATAAAGCAAGGTGATAAGGTATTAGGAAATAGAACAAGAGTTAAGGTTGTTAAGAATAAGGTTGCTCCTCCATTTAAACAAGTAGAATTTGATATAATGTATGGGGAAGGTATATCTAGAGTTGGAGATTTACTAGACATAGCAGCAGAAGCTGAGATAGTTAAAAAATCAGGAGCTTGGTATGCATACAATGATACTAAACTAGGACAAGGTAGAGAAAATGTTAAAAAGTTCTTACAAGATAATCCTGATTTAGTAAAAGAAATAGACGAAAAGGTAAGACATTACTATAAATTAGACGAAACAAGAGAAAATGCACAGGAAGAAGAAGATACATTACTAAATTTAGAATAATAAAGCAATACACACCTCCTATTAACTTGACATGCGATAGAAAAAATTATAAAATTAATTAAGGACATAGTATCTAAATATGATTTTAAATAAAATACTCTTAAATATTAGAAATAGAGGATTTTATCGACATTACAATATATATCTTAAAAGTAATGATTGTATTTTTTCTATATGCTATAGTTTTAATTTAATTATAAAATTGTTAAACTCTTAAAATGTAATTTTGGGATTATTATCAAAGGAGGTGGGTGTCATAGATATAATAAGTATTTTATTAGGGATAGCAGTAGGTATTATTGCTGGTTATTTTGTGAGAAAAAATATATATGAGTCAAAAATTGGCCAAGCTAATAGTGAAGCTGATAGAATAATAAAACAAGCAGAAGATGACTCAAAGAGAATACACAAAGAAAAATTATTAGAAGCACAAGAAGAAATTCATAAGTTAAGAACTGAATCTGAAAAAGAAAATAAGGAAAGAAGATCTGACTTACAGAAATATGAAAAAAGAGTTGTGCAAAAAGAAGAAATATTAGACAAAAAGTTACAAAACTTAGAACAAAAAGAAACAACTTTAGGGGAAAAGTTAAATAATGTAGCTAAAAAAGAAGAAGAAATTGAAGCTATAAAGACACAACAATTAGAGAAACTAGAGAATATATCAGGGATAACTTCTGATAAGGCAAAGGAAATAATTTTAACTAATGCCGAAAGAGATGTTAGAAGAGAAATGTCTATAATGATAAAAGAAATAGAGTCTCAAGCTAAAGAAGAAGCAGAAAAGAAATCAAGAGAAATAATAGGGTATGCTATACAAAAATGTGCGGCTGATCATGTTGCTGAAACTACTGTTACAGTTGTAAATTTACCTAATGATGAAATGAAGGGTAGAATTATAGGTAGAGAAGGTAGAAATATAAGAACACTAGAAACACTAACAGGTATAGATCTTATAATAGATGATACCCCAGAAGCTGTAATACTATCAGGATTTGATCCAATCAGAAGAGAGGTTGCTAGAATAGCACTTGAAAAATTAATAGCAGATGGAAGAATACATCCTGCTAGAATTGAAGAAATGGTTGAAAAAGCTAGAAAAGAAGTAGAGAGTATAATAAAAGAATATGGAGAGCAAGCTGCTTTTGAAACAGGAGTACATGGACTTCATCCAGAGTTAGTTAAATTATTAGGAAGACTTAACTACAGAACAAGCTATGGGCAAAATGTACTTAAGCACTCTATAGAAGTAGCACATATAGCAGGTATAATGGCAGCTGAGATAGGTGCAGATATTAGACTTGCTAAAAGAGCAGGGCTTTTACATGATATAGGAAAAGCAGTTGACCACGAAATGGAAGGTACTCATGTTGAAATAGGTATGGATTTACTTAAGAGATACAAAGAATCTAAAGAAGTTATACATGCTATGAGTACACATCATGGAGATTATGAGCCACAGACAATTGAAGCAGTACTTGTAACTGCAGCAGATGCTATATCAGCAGCAAGACCTGGTGCTAGAAGAGAAACTTTAGAAGCGTATATCAGAAGATTAGAAAAGCTAGAAGAAATAGCTAACTCATATGAAGGAGTAGATAAATCATTTGCTATACAAGCTGGTAGAGAAATAAGAATAATGGTTAAGCCTGAAAACGTTAGTGATGAAGATATTCATTTATTAGCTAGGGATATGACTAAGAGAATAGAAGATGAATTAGAATATCCAGGACAAATAAAAGTAAGTATAATAAGAGAAACTAGAGCAATTGAATATGCTAAATAATAAAAAAGAGAGGTTAAATACCTCTCTTTTTTATTATGGTAAAAATTAATTAATATTATATAAAATTATAGATAAAATTATAAATAAAAGTCATGGAGTGAGTTTAATCTATGAGAAAACCTAAAATTATAGTTAGTGAATGTTTATGTGGTAAAAAATGTAGATATGATGGTCAAGGATATAATGATAAAGTTATTCAATCTCTTAAAGATTATGTAGATATACAGACTANATAAGAAAATTTCATAATAGTAATTTATTATTACTAAAATCTTATAATGAAGAATTGACAAATGAATTAAGTAAATTATTATATAAAGGAGAAATAAAAGATGTGTCAGATTATCAAGAAAATATATTAAATATAGTTTCTAATGAACGAGATAAAAATAATAAGATTTCAGTTATAATAAATTTATTTGAAAAGTATAAACCTATGCTAAATACTAAAGAAATAGATATGTTTAATGATTTACTTAATTCATATAATAATCAAAAAATACCATTTAGCACTCTTGTGGTTGTTATAAAAATGTACGCAACTAGATTTAATGATAATGATATACTAAATCAAACATTTTTTTATCCATACCCAGAAAACCTTATAAATATAACTGATTCTGGAAAGGGAAGAAAGTTATAAAAAGTTAATTACATATAGACTTAAGGAAAATGGGAATAATAAATATACAACAACAAGAAAGGATGATTTTATGTTAAATAAATTAGCTAAAAACCAATATGTAAAAATTACAAATAGTAATTTAGAAAATGACTCTATAGAATATGGTGTAGTATTAAATAATGAAAATGAAAAGTATGATATAATGAGTATTGGATTTGAAAATAAAAATGGTAAATTTATAGAATATCCAGCTAATGTAGAAAACTTAGTTCAATGTTACACTATTCAAGATGCACAATTTGAAGAAGTAAAGAAAGATGAAGTAAGAAGAAAAATGAATATATGGTTAGAAACTAATTATAAAAGTAATTATAAAATATAATTATATAGGGGAGTATATTTACTCTCCTTTTATTRTTTTATGTATAAATGTCAATATGGAAAAAATTATATTAAAATGATATAATTATTATAATTAAGGGGGGAATTTAAAGTGAATCAGTACACAGACATTAAATCTCAACTAGAAGCTTTAAGGCTTAAAGATATAGAAAAATCTTTTTATAATAAAGTAGGCAATACTGTAAGTATAATTCCTAAGGTAACACCTTTTAAAGGAATAAATACAGATATGCTATATATAAAAGATAATAAGTTGTTATTTATAAAGTTTATGGATACAACTGAAGAGTTATTTTTTATTTTAGAAGAAGAGTTATTGGAAGTTATGAATGAAGAATATGATCTATTGAAAATAAAAATGGATCAACTAAAATCAAATATAGAATATAATTATGTATTTGTAATGCCTTATGTTGATATAGAAGATACATATGGATTTGAAAATTTTGTAGAAAATAACTTAATAGATAGAAGAAAGCTTAAAGCTATTTTAAATGATAGTAGCTTAATAGATAATTATCTTAAAGATAAAAATAATGAGATAGATTTAAATTTATTTTTATTAGATATTTGTCCAGAATATTACGTATTAAATGATAAAATACATTTAAATAATGAATTAAAAAAAATTTCCTTTTATAGTGATGACTATGAATATAGTGCGACACCGTTAAGTGAAGAGCAAATAAGAGAAATAATATCTATAAACTATGGAAGTACATTGTTTAGGGGAGGATCTGGAACAGGAAAAAGCACTCTTATGTTGTCAAAAGTTATGAAGTTAGCTAGAGTTTATCCACATCATAGATTTTTAATACTAACTAATACGAAGCAAGAATGTAATGAATTAAGAGAAAAATTACAGGTTTTATATAAAGAAAGTAATAATATAGACATATATACTCTTAATGGATTTGTTTTAAAGCTTGCTAAAAGATATAACTTAGTAGTGGACTATAATATGCTTAAAAAAGATTACCATAAAACATTTAATAATATAGTTAAGCAAGCTAGAAATATTATAAAAAATAAAAATATGTTTAAGGGTATATTTATAGATGAAGCAGAAGGTTTTTCTGAAAATGAAATTAATTTTGTAAGAGAATTCTTATACAAGACAAAATATATATTTAATGTTTTTTCTTGTGATAGTTTAAATATATCAAATAATGTTAATATATTTAAAGATAGAGTAGAAGATATAGGGTTTGATAATATTGTTATATTAAATAAAAATTATAGGCAATCTAAAGAACTTATAGATTTTAATAATAATTTCTGTGAAAATATAAATAAATATATAGAGAGTATAAGAGATAATATTAAAACTACTGGATTTTATAAAACCCAACCTATAAGAGATACTACTAAATCTGTAGATATAATAAAAGTAAGTGATTTAGAAGAACAAATAAGCTCAGTTATTTGGGAGTTAGACTACCTTATAAATAAAAAAGGACTAGCTTATTCTGATATAGCAATAATATATCCATATAATAAGAAAAAATTRAAAAGTGGTAAAATCATGTACTTTCAATATATGTTAAGAAAGGCATTAGAAAATGCAGATATACCATATATATATGCAGAAGAAAATTTAACAAATATAAGTAAAAAAGTTGGTGTAACAATATCTAACATATATACAATCAAAAATTTAGAGTATAAAGCATGTATAGTTTGTCAATTAGAGATGTTATATAATCATACTATAAATGACACAACACAAGATTATCAAATAAATGATTTTATAGGAGATTTAAATAAAGTATACCTAGCTACAAATAGAGCTTGTGATTATTTAAGTATAATTACAGCATTTAACGAAGAGACTAGTGATATTATAAAGCTTCTTATTGAATCAAAATAAAAAGAAGCACTAAATGTGCTTCTTTTTATTTTGATTATTTAATTAAAAAGAAATATCCAAGTACTAATATACCAAGAATTATTCTATAATATCCAAATACTTTAAAGTCATGCTTTTTGATGTAATCAAGTAAGAACTTAATAGCTAATATAGAAACTATGTAAGCAACAACAGATCCTGTAGCAAGTATTAACCATTCAAATCCAGTAAATGCAAAACCTGTTTTAACAAGTTTTAATGCACTTGCACCAAGCATAGTAGGTACAGCTAAGAAGAATGAGAATTCTGTTGCTACATATCTAGATGTACCAAGTAAAACTGCACCGATTATAGTAGATCCTGATCTAGATGTACCAGGTATTAAAGCTAGACATTGGAATAAACCTATACCAATAGCTAGTTTATAACTAACTTGTGAAAAGCTATTAACTGATGGCTTTTTATTTCTATTTTCTAGCATAATCATAATTATACCGTATACTATTAAAGCTATTGCAACAGTTGTTGGGTTAAAGAATAATTCATCAATTTTATCATCAAATAATAAACCAAGTATACCAGATGGTATAACTGCTATTATAACTTTAATCCATAAATCTATGGTTTCACTTTTTTGAATTTTAGTTTTTGAACCATCAAAAGGATTTAGTTTTTTAAAGAAAATTGTAAGAACAGCTAGTATAGAACCAAACTGAATTACAACTAAAAATGTACTCATAAAAGTTTCAGATACGTTCATTTTTACGAATTCATTAAATAAAATCATATGACCTGTACTACTTACAGGTAGCCACTCTGTTATACCTTGAACTATACCAATAAGAGCGGCTTTAAAAAGTTCTATTAATTCCATTAATAAAATTACCTCCTATGTAAGTAAATTGCGCTATTTATAAGTATATCAATAATATAAAATATATTCAA
>NZ_CP048741.1:1759956-1762529 GCF_018336475.1 Romboutsia sp. 13368 | reverse complement strand
TATATTCAATATATAGATAAAAATGATAAAAATTATAGAAAGGGAGATTAGATATGAATAATGATAAAATACTAGAAGATATAGAGTATGAAGTTTTCAAAGCTTTTTCTAGAAAATTAGAACCAAATACTAAGCATGATTATCTATCAAAAATAATATTATTTAAAAAGTTTTTAGAAGATAAGGAATTAGTTTATGCAAATAAAGAAGACTGTAAAAAGTTTATAGAATATGTTCAAACTATATATAAAAAATCAACTTGTGAAAAAGTATATAGCTATTTACATAGTTTTTATAATTATTTAAAAAAAGAAGAGTATATAGAAATTAACCCATTTAGGTATGTTGAAAAACCTGCAGTTAGTAGAATAAAAAGTAAAGATGATGTACTTAGTATTCAAGAGATAAATAAACTTATAGATACACTTCATAAATTAAATATAAGAGATAAAACTATAATAGTGTTTTTAGTAACAACAGGATGTTTATTAAATGAATTAGTAAACTTAAAGTGGAAAGACCTTATGGTAGATGATAAAGATAATTACTATGTAAGGTTAGGAAAAGCTAAGAAGGAGAGAATAGTCAAACTTCACCCATATTGTTTCAAACTAATAGAAGAGTATAGAGCATATTCTTTACTACCTGAAGTTATAATACCAACTGAAGATTTTGTTTTTACTACACAAAAAAGTAATTATATAACAGATAGGAATGTAAGATTAATAGTAAGAAAAGCTTTAGACTTAGCAGGACTTTCTAATTATTCAGCTAAAGATTTTAGGCATTCATTTGCAGCAATAAGTTTAAGATTAGGAGCTGATGAAGAAGATGTAAAAAATCAGTTAGGATGGAGTGATAAGTATTATGCTATAAGATATAAGTATGTATTAAACTTCGTTGATAGTCAAAGTGTAGATTATTTAATTAATAATGAAGAATTTAAAATTAATAAAAAATGAACAAAACAATTTAAATACTTGTTATTGTTCGATATATTTTGTATAATTATGATATAGAATATATTTAAGAAAGGTGCATATTATGATAGACAACAAATATAGTACGTATACAAACCCTTTAACAGATAGATATTGTAGTAAAGATATGAGCTACATATTTTCTCCACAATTTAAATTCTCAACATGGAGAAGGCTATGGGTTGCACTAGCAGAAGGAGAAAAAGAGCTAGGACTAAATATAACAGAAGAACAATTAGAAGAATTAAGAAATAATATAGATAATATAAATTTTGATGAAGCTAGAAAAATAGAAAAAGAAGTAAGACATGATGTTATGAGTCATGTTAAAGCATATGGACTTCAATGTGATAAAGCTAAAGGAATAATACATTTAGGTGCAACATCAGCTTATGTTGGAGATAACACTGATGTTATACAAATGAATGAAGCTTTAAAGCTTATAAGAGTAAAACTTGTTAATTTAATAAATAATTTAAAAGAATTTTCTATTAAGTATAAAGATGTTCCAACATTAGGATTTACTCACTTCCAAGCAGCTCAACTTACAACAGTAGGAAAGAGAGCTACTTTATGGGCACAAGATTTAATACTTGATTTAGAAGATTTAAATTATAGAATAGACAACATGAAATTAAGAGGGGTAAAAGGGACTACTGGAACTCAAGCAAGCTTTTTAAGTTTATTTGAAGGTGATCATGAAAAGGTATCAGAACTTGATAAATTAGTTTGTAAAAAAATGGGATACAAATCTTCTTATGCAGTAAGCGGACAAACGTATACTAGAAAATTAGATTATCAAGTTATAAGCATATTATCAGGTATAGCTCAAAGTATGCATAAGATGACTAATGATATAAGATTATTACAAAGTTTAAAAGAATTAGAAGAGCCATTTGAAAAGAATCAAATAGGATCATCAGCAATGGCATATAAGAGAAATCCTATGAGAAGTGAAAGAATAGCTTCACTATCTAAATATATAATAACTGAATCATTAAGCCCTGCTTTAGTTCAAGCAACTCAATGGTTAGAAAGAAGCTTAGATGACTCAGCTAATAAAAGATTAGCTATACCTCAAGCATTTATGGCAGCTGATGCTATACTTGAGATAGGTATAAATGTTACAGATGGTTTAGTTGTATATGAAAATATGATAAATAAGCATATAAATGAAGAACTTCCATTTATGGCTACAGAAACTATACTTATGGAAGCTGTTAAAAGAGGCGGAGATAGACAAGAGTTACATGAAATAATAAGAGAATATTCTATGAAGGCAGCGTATAGAGTTAAGCAGGAAGGATTAGATAATAATTTAATTGATCTTATAATAGAAGATCCAGCATTTAAGATGAGTAAGGAAGAAATACTATCTATAATGGATCCTAAAAACTTTGTAGGAAGAGCTCCAGAACAAGTTATAGAGTTTATAAATGAAACATTAGAGCCAGCTATAAAAGAATATAAGGATATTATAGGAAAGTTAAATGTAGATTTACATGTTTAATAAAAATATAAAAAAGAGTGTTGAATTCTCAACACTCTTTTTTATATTTTTATGTTTAATTCAGTAAAATAAAAAAGATTAAT
>NZ_CP048741.1:1758142-1759941 GCF_018336475.1 Romboutsia sp. 13368 | reverse complement strand
TTGAATWYTCAACACTCTTTTTTATATTTTTATGTTTAATTCAGTAAAATAAAAAAGATTAATATATGAATTAAAATTAATATTGTTGTAAACATTAATATTATATTCAATCAAGGAGGAATCATAATGAGTGAAAATACAAATACAGCTAAAAAACTGACTCTTGTATCATTGATACTTATGATTTTTACATCAGTATTTGGTTTTGCCAATATGCCAAGAGCATTTTATCTTATGGGATATGCAGCAATACCATGGTATGTATTAAGTGCAATATTATTCTTTATACCTTATGCATTTATGATGGCAGAATATGGAGCTGCATATAAGAAAGAAACAGGAGGAATTTACTCATGGATGGAGAAGTCTGTAGGTCCTAAATATGCATTTATTGGGACATTTATGTGGTATGCATCTTATATAATATGGATGGTAAATGTATCATCTACAATATGGATACCATTATCTAATGCTATATTTGGTAGTGATAGAACAGGAGAATTAAGTTTATTTGGACTATCATCTATTCAATGTTTAGGTATATTAGGAGCCTTATGGATATTACTTGTAACTTTCGTAGCCTCAAGAGGTGTAGAAAAAATAACAAAAGTTACTTCTGTAGGAGGTACAGCAGTAGCTTTAATGAATATAGTATTATTATTAGGTGGAATAATAGTTCTAGCTTTAAATGGATTCAAGTTTAAACAACCAATATTAGATATTGCTAGAGACTTTACAACTTCACCAAATCCAGCGTATCAGACTCCGCTTAGTATTTTATCATTCTTAACATTTGCTATATTTGCATTTGGAGGATTAGAAGTTTTAGGAGGGCTAGTTGACCAAACAGAAAACCCTGAAAAAACATTCCCTAAAGGTCTAACGATATCAGCTATAGTAATAGCAATAGGTTATGCATTAGGTATATTTGCTTGTGGTATGTTTACTAATTGGAATGATGTTTTATCAGTAGACAGTGTTAATATGGCCAATGTTGCCTATGTACTTATGAGAAATTTAGGATTTGAACTTGGTAAAGCTTTTGGAATGACTCAATCAGCTGCTATAACTTTAGGGCTATGGACAGCTAGATTTGTTGGGCTTTCACTGTTTTTAGCATTTACAGGAGCATTTTTCACATTAACTTATTCACCACTAAAAACATTGATAGAAGGTTCTCCTAAAAATTTATGGCCTGAGAAATTTGCACAACTAAAAGATGGTATGCCTATTAATGCTATGTGGGTTCAAGCTATAATAGCTATTTTAATAATACTTATAGTATCTTTTGGTGGAGGTAATGGTCAAGCATTTTTCTCACTTTTAGTTCTTATGACTAATGTTGCGATGACAATACCTTATATATTCTTATCAGCTGCTTTTCCAGTATTTAAGAAAAAGCAGCTAGCTGGGCAAATTGATAAACCTTTCGTAGTTTATAAGTCTTATGGAATGGCTTTAGCAGCATCAATAATAGTTAGCTTCGTTGTTGGTTTTGCAAATGTATTTAGTATAATAGAACCAGCTATAAATGGAAGAATAACAGATACTATATTCATGATAGCAGGGCCTGTTTTATTCTCAATAATAGCGTTTATTTTATATTACTTATATGAAAGAAAAGCTTCTAAATAATATGAAAATAAATTATAAGAAAAAAGCAACCTATTAGGTTGCTTTTATATATTAAGATTAGATATCTATAAATTACTTTTAAAGTTTATTTTCTTTTTTTAATTGTAGATAGATCTCTAAACATTCTTTTAATAATACAGAAGCTCTATGAAGATCTTCTTCTT
>NZ_CP048741.1:1753947-1757578 GCF_018336475.1 Romboutsia sp. 13368 | reverse complement strand
CCTATTAGGTTGCTTTTATATATTAAGATTAGATATCTATAAATTACTTTTAAAGTTTATTTTCTTTTTTTAATTGTAGATAGGTCTCTAAACCTTCTTTTAATAATACAGAAGCTCTATGAAGATCTTCTTCTTTTAATATATAAGCAAGTCTAATTTCATCTTTACCAAGTCCAGGTGTAGCATAGAATCCTTCAGCAGGACAGGCCATAACAGTTTCACCATCTTTATTGAAATCTGTAAGCATCCATATAACAAAATCTTCAGCGTTTTCAACTGGTAATTTTGCAAGAATATAAAATGCTCCTGTAGGTTTTTTACAAATAACACCTTCGACCTTCATTAATTCATTGTATAAAACATCTCTTCTGTTTTTATACTCTTTATTAACTTCATCAAAATATGATTTAGGAATTTGATATAATTTAGTAGAGCCTATTTGGTCGAGAGTAGAAATACATAATCTACCTTGACATAATTTAAGTATCTCAACAATTAAATTTCTATTCTTAGATGCTATAGAACCAATTCTAGCACCACAAGCACTGTATCTTTTAGATACACTGTCTATTATTATAACTCTATCTTCAACTTCTTTTATATTTCCAAAACTTGTATACTCTAGTCCATCATAAACAAATTCTCTATATACTTCATCTGATATTATCCATAAATCATTCTCTTTAGCAATTTCTGCTATTATATAAAGTTCTTCTTTAGTATAAACTGTACCAGTTGGATTGCCAGGATTAGAAAGTAGTATTGCTTTGGTTTTAGGATTGATTAGAGACTGTATCTTATCTTTTTTAGGAAGGTGAAAGCCATCTTCAGCTTTAGTAGTAATTGGAGTGATACATACATTTATAGATTGGCTAAATCCATTATAATTAGTATAGAATGGTTCAGGAACTAATATATTATCTCCAGGATCACAAGTTGCCATAATTGCAAATAATAAGGCTTCACTACCACCATTAGTTATTAATATTTCATCGGATTCAAATGACATACCGTATGTAGTATAATATTTTTGAAGTGAAGTTATTAATTCAGGTAAACCTTGTGAGACTGCATATTCTAAAACTTCATTATCAAAACTTTTGACTGCATCAAAGAATACTTTAGGAGTTTTTATGTCTGGTTGGCCTATATTTAAATGATACACTTTAATTCCTTTAGCTTTAGCTTTATTAGCCATAGGAACTAATTTTCTAATTGGAGAAGATTGCATAGAACTTATTCTCTCTGAATATTTCATTTAAAATCCCCCTTAATATATAAACATAAACTATATAAGTATAATTACTCAAGATTATAATATCATTTTTGAAATCAAAAATCATTAATATAAAATTATATAAATTATTTTTAATATATAAAAGATAAATAACATANNAAGCTTATTATATATCGATAAAAAATAAGTTAATATGGTAAAATAATATCAAAGAGGTGCTATAGATGAAAGAAATAAGAATTGATAGTATAAATAATGATATAGTAATTTTTGCTAAAGATAGAGCTAAAAGACCTATGGATAAGATGAATGAAGAAAATGAAGAAAAAAATAAAAATGAATATAATCAAAAATGTCCATTTTGTAGAGGGAATGAAATCAATTCTCCAGATTTAAAATTTAAGATAGAAGATGAAAATGATTGGGTGGTAAGATCGGTTAATAATAAATATCCCATAGTAGATAAATTTCAAGATAACATATATGGAAATCATGAAGTGATGATAGATACATATAGACATAATGGAAGTTTTTACAATATGAGTGAAGATGAGTTTTACAATATGTTTTTAATGTATAGAAATAGATACTCAGATTTTATAAAAGATGAAAAAATAAAATATGTTACTATATTTAAAAATTATTTAAGAAAAGCTGGAGCATCATTAAATCATCCACATTCTCAAATTATTTCTATATCTATAATACCACCCGATATAGAAAAAGAAGTTAATATAAGTAGAAAATATTATAAAGATAATAATAGACACTTATATGATGATATTATAAAAAATGAAATTGAAGAAAAGAAAAGAGTAGTAAATAATAGTGAAAACTTTTTGACATTAGTTCCGAAGTCAACAAAGTACACTGGTGAAATTAGAATTATCTTTAAAAAAAATATAAGATTTGAAGATATAGAGAATAACGAGATAAGAGAACTATCTAAGATATTTAAAAATTTATTTTCTAATATATACAAAGTAAATGGAGATTTGCCATTTAATATATTTATACATACTCATCCTAAAAATAGTGAAAGTGAGTATCTTAATGTTCATATACATATTATTCCTAGAAAAAATAGCTTTGGAGGATTTGAATTAAGTACAGGAATATATGTATCTTCTATAGAACCTGAACATATAGCTAAAAAAATAAAATTTTAATATATGTTAAAATAGTTGAATTTAAGGGTAATATAAAAATATTAATATACAATATTGTGGAGGACAAAATGAAATTTATATCATGGAATGTAAACGGTATAAGAGCGTGTGTTACTAAAGGATTTTTAGAATTTTTTAAAGAGGTAGATGCAGATATATTCTGCTTACAAGAAACTAAACTTCAAGCTGGTCAAATTGAATTAGATTTGCCAGGATACTATGAATACTGGAATTATGCAGAGAAAAAAGGTTACTCAGGTACTGCTATATTTACAAAGAAAAAGCCTATAAATGTAACTTATGGTATAGGTATAGAAGAACATGATAAAGAAGGTAGAGTAATAACAATAGAGTTTGAAGATTTATATTTTATAACAGTGTATACTCCAAATTCTCAAAGTGAATTAAAGAGGCTTGATTATAGAATGAAGTGGGAAGATGATTTTAAAAATTATTTAATAAATTTAGATAAAATAAAGCCTGTTATAGTTTGTGGAGATTTAAATGTTGCTCATAAAGAAATAGATTTAAAAAACCCTAAAACAAATAGAAAAAATGCTGGTTTTACAGATGAGGAAAGAGATAAATTAACAACACTTTTAGATTCTGGATTCATAGATACATATAGATATTTTAATCCAGATAAAGAGGGAATATATTCTTGGTGGTCATATAGATTTAATGCAAGAAAGAATAATTCGGGATGGAGAATAGATTATTTCTTGGCATCTGATAAATTAAAAGATAGATTAGTAAGTGCTAATATACACACGGAAGTATTGGGATCAGATCACTGTCCAGTTGAACTTATTTTAAAATAATACTAATTTAATTAATATTATTTAATTTTATTAATAAAATATACCAAACACTAATATAATGTATAAAATAAGTAAATAGTTATTATTAGGGGGTATATTAATGAATTTATTAGATTTTAAAAATAAATTAAGTAAGGGTAATGATTTAGGTGGAGAAGTTGTATACATAAAAGAGGACAACCTTTTATACGGTATAGAATCTATATATAAAGATGAAGAAAATAAAAGTGTATCTTTATTAAAATCAGAACAAAACTCAATAAAGGTACAAGACCTTATAGATTTCTTAGATAAAGAATGTAATAATTTTTTAGAAAGTGATGTATTAATAGGAGATACTTTATATAATAGAGGAGATAATAAAAATATAATAAGTGTAGAATTTGCACAATATGAATCTATAA
>NZ_CP048741.1:1750868-1753939 GCF_018336475.1 Romboutsia sp. 13368 | reverse complement strand
ATGTATAATATAATATAAAAAAAGATAGACACATAAGTTGTCTATCTTTTTTTATATATTGTTGATTCAGTTAGAAATTGGTTAGTTTTACCCATTTTATATGCTAAGTCTATTATTTTTTTTTCTTCTTTAGTTAAATCTCGTTGAAGTATTTTAGTAAATTCAGCAAATAGCTTATCATAATTAATTTGCTTTTTAGTATTTCTTTTTGATGAAGATGGTTTTACCGTAGTATATATATAAACATCAGGGACTATACTTGGATTATAAATTCTTATAAATACTTGTGCTGTATAGTAAGCATCATTTAATGCATTGTGATAAGATTTATCTTGTTCTAAATTTAGTATTTGTATAGCATTTTGAAGGCCAATACTTTTACCAGCAGGATTATTAAAGTATATAGATGCATAATGTTGAATATTTATATATGACTTAGTTAAAGTCTTATAAGGTAAATCATAGTAACTTATATTTCTAAATAATTCCTTTAAATCTCCTGTTCCCCAAACACAAAGTACAGTGTTTTTTTTAGATGAAACAAATTTTTTAAAATCTTTATATACTTGAGAAAAAGTGGGAGCATTCTTTACATCATCAAGTTTTATCCCAGTCATTTTACCAACAAAAGGATGTATAGATTTATATAGTTGTGGTTTTACATAACTATTAAAAGTATCTATTATATTAAAATGAGAATCTAATTTTATAGCACCTATTTGAATGATTTCAAAGGGGCATTTTTCATTAGAGACTGTTTTATTAAGAGTTTTATCGAATCCTTGGTTAAACTCTAAATCGAAAACTACATATTCCATAATAATTCTCTCCTAAATTAAGTAACTAATATATTAAATTTATATTATATAAAGTATATAATTAATAACTATATTATTTGGTATACAAAAATATTTTTATATTTTTAGTATACCCTATATTTGTATAAAAGTTAAACTTTTAAGTACAAGTATTTATATAAAATAAAATAAATAAAAATATTGAGAACTTTTAATCTATAATATATAATAAGTATAAATTAAAAAACGAATTTTAAAATATATAATCTGAAAAATATACGGATATAAARAAGGGGGAAATAACAGTATGAAAAATTTATTATATATTATAGAAAAAGAAAATCATAATGAAAAAGATCTAAAAAGAATATTAAAAGAAAATCCACAGATAAAATTTGTATCACTTATGGGTGTAGATTTAGGTGGAAATGCTACGGATGAAAAAATACCAGTTGAATTATTTTTAGAAGATATAAATGATTTTTTACAATCTGCAGTTCAAACAGATGGATCAAGTGTTGAACTTTATAATATAGCTACTTTAAATAATGCAAAGGTAGACTTAATGCCAGATATAGATTGTAAGTGGTATGTAGACTATAATATGGAACATATTGATAGTGAATTAAATTTACCAATAGGTACTCTTAGAATACCAGCTTTTTTAATACATGATAATAAAAAAGTATGTTCAAGAGGGGTATTACAGAAAGCAGAAGAATATTTTAAAGAATCATTATTTGATATTTTTGAAAAATATCCACATGTTATAAATAATATAGGAATAGATAGTATATCTGATATAGAAGAAATATTATTAACATCAGCAACTGAATTAGAATTTTGGGTAAATACTCCAGAAGATAAAGCTGATTTAGAAAAATTATATATATCACAAAGTTTAAAAGAACAATATTGGAAGAGAACTCATGGAGTAATAAGAACTTGTTTAGAAAAAAGTTTAATAGAACTTAAAAATATAGGAGTAAATCCAGAAATGGCTCATAAGGAAGTAGGGGGAATAAATAGTTCTATAAGTATAGATGGTAAAACTAATCATGCAATGGAGCAATTAGAGATATCATGGAAGTTTTCATCTCCTCTTCAAGCAGCAGATAGTGAATTAATAGTAAGAGAAGTTATAGAAGATATATTTAAATCAAATGGGTTAGAAGTAACATTTAAAGCTAAACCAATACACGGAGTTGCAGGAAGTGGTGGACATACTCATGTTGGGGCTAGTGCTAAGTTAAAAAATGGGAAAATTGTAAATATATTTGCCCCGAAGGATATGAAAGAAGACTATTTAAGTGAATTAGGATATGGTGCACTTATGGGAATACTATATAACTATGAAATACTAAATCCATTTGTAACTTCTACAAATGATGGATTTAATAGATTAGTTCCTGGATTTGAAGCTCCTGTCTGTACAGTTACTTCATTAGGTCATTCTTATGAAGTTCCATCTAGAAATAGATCTGTACTTGTGGGGTTAATAAGAGATATAAATAATCCTAAGACTGTTAGATTTGAATTAAGATCTCCAAATCCACTATCAAATACATATTTAGTTTTAGCTGGATGTTACCAAACTATGTTAGATGGGATAAAAGCTAGTGCAAAAAGTAAGTTATCAACTAAAGAACTTGAAAAAGAGTTAAGTAAAGATATAGGTCAAGAAGGATTCTATTTAGAAAAAGATAGAATGTATAGAGATGAAAATGATGTTTTTGAGTATTATACGATAGAAGAAAGAAATAAAAGATTCTCAGTTCCACCAGCAACAGTATATGAAAACATGCAAAATCTTGAAAAATATAAATATAAGTTAGAGTCGTTAAAACAAGGTGATGTATTTACTGATGCGATAATAAATTCATTTAAGGTTGGAGCTATAAAAAAATGGAGTAAAGAATTGAGTAATAGAATAATCGATGATTCTATAGATAGTATAAGAAGCTATGTTAAATTACATGAAAAAGAAAATATGGATGCTTTAGATGAAGTTATGTGGAATTCTATAGATGATATCAAATTTAACGTAATGAAAGATACTTTAACAAGAAAATCTTTATTCACTCAAATAAAAGAGGCTTTAGAAAGTAAAGATTTTGAAAAAGCATCTAATTTACAACTAGAGTTAAAGCACAATATGGAAGAAATACAACAACTATATGTAAAATATAAAAAAAATATATACTAAATTAAATAATACAATTAGTTAATAGATTATTTACGACAAAAYATAAAAAAGCTATGAAAATTACTTTT
>NZ_CP048741.1:1746060-1750829 GCF_018336475.1 Romboutsia sp. 13368 | reverse complement strand
ATGAATAATAAGTGATAATAAAAGTAAATATGAAAAAATATTTAATTTATAAGTATAGTTATATTTCTTAGAATTAAAAAAAGTGAATTTTATTATAATAAGTAAGATAAATAAAGGGACGTAACCTGTATTAAGAATAGAGATATCTGTAAATATATAGAATAATATATGAAGTAAAGTACTTATAAAACCTAATATTAAAAATAAAGAATTGTATTTTGATACTATGGGTAATAGCTTATTTATAAATGCTCTTAAAGTTTTGTTTTCAAAACTATAATAAATATTTCTAAGTATATACATGAGTAAATAAAGTGATATAAACACTGAGGCTATAATACCAAATAATAAGCCATAGTTTTTAAACATTATACAACCTCCATTATTATTTAATAATAAATAAAATTATTAATAATATATAATATTTAAATTTATAAATTATGTTACTACAAAAAATATGTAATAAAATTTTAAATATTGTTAATATTAATAATGGTAAAAGGAGGAAAAATATATGAATAAAAATATAAAGTTTATTATAATTTTCATAACTTTAGCTTTAGGAATATTTATATATCAAGTTAAAGACTTTACAATTCATGCTGTTGAGGTAGAAAATAAAATAGACTTACTAATTGAAAATAAGGAGAATCAAAGAAAGTTAAATTTAGAAATAAATGAATTAGATAACAAAATAAGCTCACTATATAAAGAAGAAAATAATACTTATAATAAGGTAGAAGTTGTAACTGTAAGCTTTATTGATAATACTACATTTTCGAAAAAGAATATAACAAATTTAAATATAGAGAGTTTAATATCAGAAAAATATGAACTAGAGGAAGAATTAGATAAATACATAGATGAATATACTAAATTAGAAAAGCAGATAGAATCTGAAAAGTTAGAAGAACTTAGATTAAAGAATATTGAATATACAAATGGAATATGGCCTATTAAGTCTTATAATGAGATAAGCTCTCCATTTGGAGAAAGGATTCATCCGATTTCAGGAAAGTTAAGTTTTCATAAAGGTATAGATATACCAGCGCCTCAAGATACTGATATATTAGCTTGTGATGATGGTATAGTTTTATTTTCAGGTATAATGAATGGATATGGAAATGTAATAAAACTAAAACATTTTGATGGAAAAATAACTTTATATGCACATAATAATTCTAATTTAGTTGAGGAAGGAGATATTATAAAAACTGGTCAGGTTATTGCAAAAGTAGGTACAACTGGAAATTCTACAGGAAATCATCTTCATTTTGAAACTATTGTAAATGAAGAAAATATAAATCCTATAGAAATTATTAAATAGATAATAGATTTAAAATTAAAATATTTATAGTAATTTAGTACATATATAAAATAAAGTTTAAGAAGGTGTATTATATATTAAGTAGAATTATATTATTAAGAAAATAAGTCGATGTTAATTAATAAAGGGGGTAAATTTTTGAAGAATAAACTATTATCTGATTCAATAGTATATATAATATCTCCAATACTGTTATTTAATTTTATAAATTATCCTATAAATAACTATCTTCTATTAGCATTAGTATTAATTATAGGAATTTATACTATAACAACTAAGAATAATGAATCAAGGATAAATTTAAGTGGGATAATATTTTCTAGTATATATATTTTAATGTCATTATTTAGACAAAATATTAAACCTGGATTTGATATGTATGTATATGATACATATTGTATGATAATGCTAACTCTAATTATTATTTTTTCACTTTTATTACATAAAAATATACTAAAGTTAATGTATATAGATATAAGAATATGTAAAGGAGATAATAATCTAAGAATATTTAATAATATAAAAAAATCTAACCTAGACTATGATTTAAAAAGAATATCTTACTTAATTATAATGCATCTAGCATCATTAATATTTATAAGAATAATTTCAATATATAGCTTAGGATTTACAAATTATGAAAATACCAACATTATACAAATTATAGTTAATATAGCTTTTATGATCAGAGAGATGTACCTGACATCTAAATTAATGTCTAATATAAAGAATAATATAAAAATAAAAAGTAAAGTATCTAGAATAAAAAAATCATCTAGAGATGGGAGTATAATAGATATAGAAAAATATAAAAATTTGAATAAATAATAAAATAACAAGAGTATTACTCTTGTTATTTTATTATTTCAATAATATAATCACAGATTTTATCTGGATGTATAGATTTTTTAAATTCATTCATATTTTCTTTCATAAAAGATATTAAAGGTTCAAATTCCTTATCGATTATTTTATAAAAAATACTTTCTAAATCTTTTTCATCATTATAAATTAATCCAATACCTTTATCAATTATAAACTTTGCATTTTCTATTTCTTGACCTACTTTAGGTGATTTAACTATAACTGGAGTATTAGTATAGATTGCTTCAAATAAAGTAGCACCCCCAGGTTTGGTTATAATTAAGTCGCTTTCTTCTAATAACTCATGCATATTATTAATAAAACCTAAAACTTTAATATTATTAAGTGGATTTTTTTCAGTAAGATTATGATATAACTTAGAATTACTACCTGTAACTATAGTAACTTCTAAAATATCTTTATAATCTTTTAAGAAACTATCTATCCAATACATAAATGATTCACTTATATCAAATAAACCTCTTCCACCACCTAGTAATAATAATTTATATTTTCCAGGAGTTATCTCTTTTCCTTTAACATTAAATATATTACTAATTGGAACTCCTGTAACTTTAATCTTATTAGGATGTATACCTTTTTGTACAAATCGATTTTTAATTTCACAAGAAGGTACAAAGTACATATCTGTATTAGGATAAACCCACTCTAGGCTATCTACAACATCTGTTATAACTGTTAATGAGGGAATATGTATATTTTTATACTTTTCTTTAAAGTTATAAACACAAGCTGCTGCAAGAGGAAATGTAGATATAATTAAGTCTGGATTAATCTCAAGAATATATTCAATAAGCTTAGGTGTATATAATTTGTGAGATAGATCATGTCTAGGATCAAAAGATTTTTTAAAATAATAATAATAATTATATAATCCAGGTGTATATTTAGTATTGTTTTCGTAAAGCTTTACCATAGGCTTATTCATAATAGGTACACTAGCATCTATAAAATTTTCTATAATTATGTTGCAATTACCATATTCATCCAGAATATAATCCCTTATAGCTTTTGCAGCACTTATATGACCTGCTCCAAATTGAGCTGTAAGAATTAATACTGTTTTATTATTAATACTCATTGACTATCTCCTTAATTTCTCAAATATGTTAATTATAGTATTATACATCTATATATTATTTTAGGCAATAGTAATAAAACTTATTATTAAAATAGAGGAAATATTTACTTAAAGTTGAAAAAATATATAGAGGTGAATTATATGGAAAATACATCGAATGAAATAAAATTAAAAGATATAAATATAGATAATTTTTTTGAAAAAACCAAAATAGCAATATATTCGTTAATAGGAATTATAGTATTTTTCATTCCAATAAATATAAATAATCAAACAAAAACTATATTACATCATATAGCATATAATTTACAAATAAACTATAGAGGATTCTTACAAATTTGTACCATAGTATATCTAATCATTGGAGTAGTCAAATCAATAATATCAAGTCATAAAAATAAATTAACTAAGGCGTACTCATATCTTAGAATCTTTAGTATATTCATAACAATAAGCATATTTTACAATAATAACTCAATAATTTTATTAGATGATAATGTTTCTTTAATTTTAGAAGAAACTATATTAAATTTAGTAACAGTACTACCTTTAAGTGCTATATTTATAGCATTTATATTAGATTTTGGGCTTTTAGATATAGTGGAAGCGTATTGTCATAAATTCATGAAGAAGACATTTAAATTAAGTGGAAAATGTGTATTAAATATAATTATGTATATATTTAATGATTGCTTTTGTGGATATTTCATGACTAACTTATTATATCAAAAAGGAAGAATTAGACAAAATGAAGCTTGCATAATAATATTAAATTTTTCTATAGCATCAATTTCAGTAATTAATTATGTATCAGATGAATTTAATCTAAATAAAATGAATTTTTTAATTTTATCAGTATTTATATTAACTTTAACAAATATTATATCGTGCAGATTATATCCAATAAATAAAAAGAAAAAATCATATTATATAAAAACAAATTATAAAGAAACATATTTTAAAACTGATAAATTAAATAAGTCTATAAACAAGTATATAGAAAATAAAGAAGATATAAATATATTTAAATTAATAATAATAAATTTAGAACAATCAATACTTATAATAATTCATTTAATACCAAATTTAGTTTTAGTAATTTATTTAGTCGATATAATAATGAAAAATATAGATGTAATATATAATTTAAAAATAATTTTTTCTAATATATTAGAAGTTTTAAAGTTTAATAATATAGATGATATAAGTATATTTATAGTAAATGGATTATTTAATGATGTAATAGCGATAGAATCATTAAATAAAAACATAGAATATACTAGTAAATTATTAGTTGGAATAATTTGTGTATTAAAATGTACAAGCTTAAGCACTAATATTATATATTTACACAATACTAATATACCTATAAAAAAAATAGATTTTTTTATTTCATATATACAAAGGATAATAGTGATGTTACTTATATCAGCTATGATATTTTATCTATACAATATATATACTATATAARTATAG
>NZ_CP048741.1:1743073-1745043 GCF_018336475.1 Romboutsia sp. 13368 | reverse complement strand
AAGTATATAAAATACATATAATATYATAGTTATTTTAAAAATTTAGAAAAAAAAGAGATATTATGATATAATAATATTAAAAGTTAAAGCAAAAGTAAAAGAGGTACTCTAATGTATAAAATAACTATAATATTATTTATAATTTTTTCAACTTTATTTAATACTGCTTGTACTTTAGAAGAAAATAAAAGCCAGGGTGGTGCAGTTGAAATAAATTCACCTTCAATAAGTAAAGATGAAGTAAAGTTAGAGGATAACCCAAATGAAAATAAACAGGTTAAAAAAAGCTCTAATACAATAGAAATACCTATAACTTTAATGCGTAATGATATTAAAGAAGACAAACAAATAAAATATTTACAGATTAAAAAAAATACAACATTAGAAGAAAAAGTAAATAAAATAGTAAGCGTTGTTTCTAGTGAGTGTTTTAGTAATCTTCCTATAAAAGTTAAGATTTATGGAAATGATACAGCAAAAGTAGATTTATTAGAATTTAATAATGATGAAAATAATAGGGTATCTTGGAAAGATGACTATTTAAATAATAGTATAAGGGAACAAACCTTAAGAGTATTATTAGAAAATATACTTCAAGATGAATATAATGGACAATGGATAGAAAAAGTTCAATTATACTATGAAGGTGAATTATTATCTTTAGATTAAAAAACAGTGTTAGATATAAAATATTATCTAATACTGTTTTTTTCTTTGATATAAAATAATAAAAAATAATTAGTAACCACATTTATATAGAATCATATAATTATATTAGGTAACATAAGTTTTTCTTATGGGGGAAACAAATATAGCAAAAGGAGTTTTGACTTATTATGAAGAAGAAAAAAAAATCAGCATGCTCATGTATACCTCAAGAGGATGTATGTAATAATTCAGTAGCAAATACTTGTAAACCTAATAATAATTATAAGAMMTAATAATAATTATAAGAARGCTATGAAAAAATATATAGAACCTGTTTGCGATGATTGTGAAGTTAAATTTGTAGATACATGTGCAGATTTAGCTTCAAAAGCTGAAGAGTTATTTGAAAAGGCATTAGAACATCAATGTATAGCAGAAGAAGCATTAGAACAAGCAAAACAATGTGAAGAATCATCTAATATTTTATCAGCTAATGCTCAAAATTTAATGAAAAAAGCTAAAAATGCTGAAAAAGATTCTAAAGATGCAAAATGTAAAGCTGAACAACTATTAGAAAAATCAGAATGTCTTTGCCAAGAAGCTAAATGTTTATATGAACAAGCTCAAGATGTTCAAGCTCAAGCAGATGAAAATTGCGAAAAAGCTAAATGCTTATATGAAAAGGCTCAATCTCATAATGAAAAAGCAAAAGAGTTATATTGCCAAGCAGTAAAATGCGATGAAAAAGCATTAAAATGCTATAAAAATGCTGGAGAAAAGATAAAAGAATATGAAGCTAAGTCTAATAAATGTGAAGAAATGATTAATAAATGTAATATGAAATTGAATCAATGTAATAAAAAAGAAGATAAATGTAATCAAGTAATGCCTAAGTATGTTAAAATGGATAAATGTAAGCCAAGTTGTAATAAAAACTATGAAGAATATAATTGTGGATGTAACAATAAAAATTCAAACTATACAAATTATAATATGAATAATAAAGCAAATAATAACTGTAATATGGATATAATATGTATAATGACAAAGATGATGATATTATATATGTAACAGATAAGGATTTAAGCATGAATTATTGTACAACTTATGTAAGTCCGATGTATGATATGTATCAAATGCAATGTATAGGAGATTTTTCTCAACAATATCCATCATTAGATATGCCATATATGAACTGTTATATAGATCAATATCAAGATGTAAATGATATGTGGATGAACTATTATATGATGATGCAAAACATGATGCAAAATATGATGAATCCAAGAGATATATATTAAATAAAGAATGCCTTATATAGA
>NZ_CP048741.1:1742567-1743059 GCF_018336475.1 Romboutsia sp. 13368 | reverse complement strand
TAAAGAATGCCTTATATAGGCATTCTTTTTATTTTAATAATTCTTTTTCTATTGACTTGTAGAAATTTTCCATCATAGTATTAAATTCTTTTGTTTTTTGAACGTAATTTGAAACAGCTGGTAGATTAAAAAAATCATTGTAATCTAAATTTAATTGATTAACTTTTTTAGAGGCATCTTCTAATGAGTAATTTGAATAAATATTATTTTTTTTATTTATATACATATCAAATTGTTTTTTTAGGTTTCTATTTCTATCTAATTCTAATTTACTTCTATTCATAGCTTTAAATTCATCAGTACTTTTTATAAATGAAGCAATTTCTTTTGATAATTGATTTATATTCATATTAAAATCCCCCTTTTATAAAATTCAGATACTATAGTTTATAAAATTAAGGCTTGTAATAGACCAATAATTAAAATTATTAATATGGAATATAAAAGTAATTAAGAAAAGATGTTAGTGAAAAAGGAGGTATTTAAACCTCC
>NZ_CP048741.1:1738054-1742557 GCF_018336475.1 Romboutsia sp. 13368 | reverse complement strand
AATTATTAATATGGAATATAAAAGTAATTAAGAAAAGATGTTAGTGAAAAAGGAGGTATTTAAACCTCCTAAATATTTGTTAAATAGCTTAAAAATTGTTCAAATCTTATGCCATCATTTCTATCATCATTAAATTTAGAACTGTATTCAACTACTTTATATATAAAATTAGTTGCAATATCTACACCATACTTTAAATCAAATCCTCTACATATCATAGCACATAATATAGAAGTGAAAATATCTCCAGTACCACTATAAGAACGATTATTATATTTTATAGAAGTGAAAAATGCTTCATCTGTAGATTTATCATATGCAATATTAGAAATATTACCATCTTCTAATATACCAGTTATAATTACTTTTTCAGGACCTAACTTAGAAACATCTTTAGCTATTTGTATTACTTCATTACGTGAAAAATTGCGTTTAGTAATATTTCTACCTGTTAAAAAGCATGCTTCAGTTAAATTAGGTGTAGTTAAATTAGAAATTTTAACAAGTTCTTTAATTTTAAGGCAAGACTCTTCATCAAATATTGGGTATAATTCTCCATCATCACCCATTATTGGATCAACAACAATAAAAGCATCAGGATTTTCATTTATAAATTTAGAAACAATATCTATTTGTTTAGAAGATCCTAAAAAACCACTATATATACAGTCAAAATTTATATTTAAATCTTTCCAAACCTTATAATAATTAGTCATTTCATCAGTTAAATCTAAAAATGTGAACTTAGGATATCCTGTTTGACTAGATAGTATAGATGTTGGAAAGGGGCAACATTGAACTTTTAATGCAGATATTATAGGTATAGCAACTGATAATGAGCATCTACCAATTCCAGATAAATCATTTATTGCAGCTATTTTTTTCAAAATATATAGCACCTCCAGAAAACTTAATGAAAAATATGTAAATATCTTGTCTATATAATTATACAATATATGTTATCAGTTTATAAACTAAAAGAAAAATAGTTATTTATTTTATAGATTTATTTGGACATAATAATAAAAAATAAATAATTATTTATAATGGATAATGTATGTACTATTTATCAGGAGGTGTAGCTTTGAGTAGGCTTAGATTAAAAAATAAGTGCATAAAAAGTGTAGTTGTCTCTATATGTTTAATTTTTATAGTGTCTCTAGGGATAATGATATCAAAATTAAATTTTAATTCTAATTTTAATGGAAATGATATAGAAGCAATACAAATAGATGATGATTTAATGAAAGAGCAGTATCAACTTCTTTTAGAGAATTTATTTGATTATAGAAATAAATCAATATTACAACAGAATGAAGAAATATTAAAAGAACTTTATGATGTTGAAAAAAAGACTGGTTTATGGGCCTATGAACATGAAGTTGAAAAAATGAAATATCTAAAAAATTGGTCTAGTAAGCAAGGCGTAATATTTAATGACATAAAGACTAAAGTAAAAATCAGGAAAGTAAGAGAAAAAGAGACAGATTTATATGGAATAATATGTAATGTTGCAACAGACTATAATTACTCTTATGAAAATGAAAAAGATATTCAAAATGTATTTAGAATAGGAACTGAGCATTATTTAAATGTAAAGATAAAAGATAATCAATATATAATAACTAAAGAGTGGTATACGGACCCATTTGCAGACTCATTAAATTTAGAAAATATTAAATCAGATGATATAAAAAATTATATACTAACTCAGAAAAAACCAGAAATACAATTAACAAATGAGCAACAAAAGGCTATAGATTATGCTCATAGATATTGTGGAGTTTCAACTGAAGATGAATATGAATTTAAATTTAATAAAAATTATAAGAATTTTAACCCTGATGGAGGGGATTGTGCTAATTTTGCATCTCAAATAATGTATGAAAGTGGAAGATTTAAAAAAAATTCCATATGGAATTACTCTAACAGAGAAGGAACTAAAGCTTGGGTAAATGCACAAGGATTTAAAAATTATATATTAAACAGTGGAAGAGRTAGTATAATNNNCAGAGGGTCATATGAAGAAACTTATAAGGAGTCTTATAACTTAAGACCTGGAGATTTTGTAGCATATGAAAAAGGTGGAAGGATAACACATGTATCTACTGTTACAGGATTAGACTCTAAAGGATATCCATTAGTAACATGTCATAATACTGATAGATTATTAGTTCCTTGGGACTTAGGATGGAGTAATAAAGCTATAAGATTTCATTTAATAAAGGTTAATTATTAAGCCTATAAAGATGTTAGTAATTAATTAATATTTGACAAATATGTATTTATGTGTTAAATTAGTAATAAGGTTACAATAATTGTGACTAAATAATTGTGTTTTTTTTAGGAGGATTTATCAATGAAAACTGGTGTAGTTAAATGGTTTAACAACGAAAAAGGATTTGGATTTATATCTGTAGAAGGTGAAGGAGATGTTTTCGTACATTTCTCAGCTATAACTGGTGAAGGATACAAGTCTTTAGAAGAAGGACAATCAGTTCAATTCGACGTAGTTGAAGGAGCTAAAGGTCCTCAAGCTGCTAACGTAGTTAGATTATAATCTAAAGTTCATATATATTAGTAATTCTAGTAATATGTGAAAGACAGCCGCCTGCAAGCGGCTTTTTTAATGTGAAGAAAAGTTTATATTGATATATTTAAATTTAAAAATAGTACTAAATGTGTTAAAATTAAATTATAGAAGATATTGCAATATACCATATGGATTAAAAATTAATAGCATATATTATATATGAGTATATGGAGGTATAAATAGTGAATATATTATTTTTTTTGACACCAAAAAGTGATGTAGCATACATATACGAAGATTATACAATGAGACAAGCATTAGAAAAAATGGAGTATCATAGATATTCATCTATTCCAATTATAAATAAAGAAGGTAAGTATGTTGGTACAATTACCGAGGGAGATTTATTATGGACATTAAAAAATGAACTTTCTTTAGATTTAAGATCTATAGAAGATATTCCGATAACAGAAGTTAAAAGAAGAAAAGATAATAGACCTGTGTCTATAGATGCTAATATAGAAGATTTAATTTCTAAGTCTATGAATCAAAACTTTGTTCCAGTTGTAGATGATAAAGATACATTTATAGGTATAATTAAAAGAAGAGATATAATTGAATATTGTTATGATAAAATAAAAGCCTAGTTATTTAACTAGGCTTCTTCTTTTAAGCATGATACTTAACAGTTTCACTATATTTTGATTTTAAGTTATTTAATTCATTGTTGTAAGCTTCACTTTGTTTTTGGTACATTAAACTTCTTTCTATTTCATTTTTAACTTCTTCATACTCTGATTCTCCACCAGCTTGTCTATTTTCTAATTTTATTAAGTGATATCCAAATTGAGTTTTAACTGGTCCTGAAACTTCACCATTATTCATGTTAAATACAGCTTCTTCGAATTCTGGAACCATTTGTCCTCTAGCGAAAGTACCTAAATCTCCACCAGCATCTTTAGATGGGCAAGTAGAATGAGCTGATGCTGCAGATTCAAAAGTAAGTTCATTATTATTTATTTTATTTAGTATATCATTAGCTAATTCTTCAGAATCTACTAATATATGCTTAGCAGAAGCTGACTCAGGTTTGTTAAATCTAGATTTATTAGCTTCAAAGAAAGCTTTCTTTTCTTCTTCAGTTAAAGTAACATTAGATAAAACTTTATTTATAGCATATTGCTTTAACATATTTTCTTCAATTTTCTTCATTTCAGTTCTGAAATCTTCATCATTATGTAATTGATTTTCTTTAGCTTGCATGTAGAATAATTCTTGGTTAACTAAATCTTCTAGTAATTGTTTTTTACCTTCTTCAGTTTGGAAATGCATAGCTTGATATGGATCTAAGCTTTTTAAAGCACTTTCAACATCTAAATTAGTTATTTCTTTTTCGCCAACTGTAGCTAAAACCTTTTTTTCCATAGTAGTAACTCCTTTTGTTTATTAAATAATATCTTTGTAATATAAATAATATCAGAAAAAATCATATATGTCTAATATTTCCCAAAATATATAAAATATGTATTAATAGCAAAAAGTTATTATTAAAAGTAGTATAGATGAAAGCATTCCCACAAGGCCTTCTTCTATTTTGTATTTAAATAATTTAGTATAGGAAAAATATAAGCAAATAAGTATAAAAATTATCTTTAGAATTAAAAAGAATATACTTGTTGGAAATAATAATAAACTAAATAATGTAGATATGAAAGAACATAATATACTTACTCTATAATAAAGCGTTATATTTTTCATGATGTTTCTTTTTATAAATATTATAGAAAATATATAAATAGAAGTTATTATACAATATGTACTTACTAGTATTGTTTTTATAAAAGCATCAGAAACAAAAACTAATTCATACCAAATCATAGCCCAAAATGATAAAAATAAAAATTTAAAATACTTCTCAAAAAATTCTATATTCATAGTTACAATATATCCTTTCATAGTTATTAAGTAAT
>NZ_CP048741.1:1736816-1737985 GCF_018336475.1 Romboutsia sp. 13368 | reverse complement strand
TATTATATACTGAATTAATTTACTATAACATATTTTACAATAAAATAATGATTTTGGAGGTAGGTTATGTATAGATATTATACTAAAGGTGTATGCTCAAAATCTATTTTAATGGATATAGAGGAGGGTATATTGAAGGAGGTTATATTTGAAGGAGGATGTAGTGGAAATTTAATAGGGATAAAACATTTAATTGAAGGTAAGTGTGTAGATGAAATAATTGAAACACTTGAAGATATACCTTGTAAAAATAGAGGTACATCTTGCCCAGATCAACTTGCAAAAGCACTTAAGATATATAAAGAATATGTTTTTAATAAATAATAAAACTTCTACTTTTAAAGTAGAAGTTTATTGTTTGTTAACTAATATAGCTATTTTAGCATCTGGGTTATAGCTAACTTGAACCATTTGATTTTTCTTAAGATTCTCGAAATCTTCTCCACCGTAAGCTATTTGTAACTTAACAGGAAGTTTTCCTTGTTTTATAATAGCAACATATTCATTTTTACCTTTTTTCTCAAGGTTGATTAAGTTACCTACGTAAGGCTTAAAGTTTTGGTATTTTTTACTACTATTTTTTATGTAGAAATAAGTTCCAACAGCTATTAATATATTTACTAATAATATAACCCAACCAGATATATTAGCTAGTAGTCCACCTATTAATACGATAACCATTAAAATAATAGGAAGTATAGCTTTCTTTAACAGTAATTTCCCCATTATTTCGTTAGCTCTTTTCTCTGGACCAGTCATTGTCTTTGATCTAGCAAAAGATTCTGCAAATTTGTTTGTGAATCCCATATTGTTCCTCCTAATAAATACTTAATTATTATTGCTATTTTGATTGAAACTAAAAACTTTTTATTTCTATTACTTATTATATACAAGTTTTATATTAAAATTTATATTTAATTAAATCAAAATATATTAATTATTCTATCATAAAATTATAAAAAAAGAAATAAATCAGGTAATAAAATATATTAAAATAGTAACTATTCAACAGATAAAATAGACTTATCTAATTAATAAAGGTTATATAGAAATTTTACAATAAATATATTTATAACAACAAGATATAAAATTTCAAAATAATAATTAAATTACTAGTAGTAAAAAATAAATGAAGTAAATAATAATATTATTATAAAAATCTACAAATT
>NZ_CP048741.1:1730211-1736490 GCF_018336475.1 Romboutsia sp. 13368 | reverse complement strand
TTAYTAGTAGTAAAAAATAAATGAAGTAAATAATAATATTATTATAAAAATCTACAAATTTAATAATAGAAGTGTGATATAATTTTATACAAGTAGAATTTTAGCTAGGAGGAAAAAATATGTCTGACGATAGAGTAATTGATTTTAATGATTTAAAAAACAAGGTAAAAGATTCAGATGTGGATAAATTTGAACAATATATATACAATCTATACTTCTCTGTTATGGATGGTAGTATGACAATGGCTGAATTTTCAAGAAAAATATTTGATTATATGAAAGATAATAATATATCTCAAGAGAAGTTTATGAATATACAGAAAAAATTTATGGAAAGATACGGTATGGATTCTGAAGAAGTGGAAAGACAATTAAAAAACTTTGGAATAGATCCTTCTATGGCAAACATGAGTAATATAGATTTAAATAATATAAATGCTGAAAATATAGAAGCCATTAAAAAAAGTGCAGGATTTTATGAAAAGTATGGCAGTAAAATAAGTCCCAAAAGTTGTATAACTACATATATAAAGAATGATGCAAATGAAATTGAAGTAATTATAGATGAAGAAAAAGTAATGCTTTGTAGTAGTAAAAAAATAAATCTTATGGATGCAGAATTAAATGAATTTTTATTAGCATATAAAAATATGTTTAATAAAAAAATAAGAGTAGTTTTATGTGAAAATTATACAGGGTATGATTATTAAAAAAATACCATCTCAAATTTGAGATGGTATTTTTTTAATAATTTATATATTTTACAACTTCGATTCCATTTTGAATCATACTATTAAAAAATACTATATTTAATAGATCAGCTGGATGAACATTATCTGTATGGTATGTATCTACTAAATTTATAGGAACGATAATATTCTTATTGATATTATGTTGATTAAAATAAGATTTTAGTGTTATAGATAATTGATATATACATATATCTGTACAATCTCCAACTATAATTATATTATCAGTATTTTCAAAGTTTATATCTTCTAGAGCAAAAAAACCATTAGTTGAATTTTTCTTTATTATTTTTAAATTTTCTATATTTTTAAGTTCATCTACTATTTCACACTCAACTGTATTTTCAATACAGTGACTAGGATAACTTAGAAGTTCTATAGAATCAAAAGTGTGATAATCAGTAAATGCTATTATATTTTTTACATCTTTTGATATTGATTTTGTAAACTCAACTATAGGACTTATAAGATTTTCTATTCTAGGAGAATAAAGAGAACCTTCTTTTGCAAATCCATTATTAATATCTACTATAAATAATTCTGTTCTATTTAAATCTAAATCAGATATATTTTTTATAGGTAATTTATCCAAGTTATTTTTTAAAATATTTAATTCATTTAATAAATTATTCATATATAAACACTCTCCCAATACTTATTTTAACCAAATTTTACATAATAATTTTTATTAAGTCAATACTACTATAAATATAAAAAAGCTATTTTTATAAATAAAAATAGCTTTTTATATGTAATTTATATACTAAATATTAATTTAGAGATAATAGTTATTATAGGCAATGCTATTAATGTACGTACTATAAATAATATAAATAAGTCTTTTAACTTAAGCGGTATATCTGACTTTAATATAACAGCTCCAGTTTCTGTTAAATAGATTAATTGAGTTATAGATAATGCACCTATTATAAATTGTGTTATTTGGCTTATTCCATCCCCAGATACCATTATTGATGGCAAGAACATATCTGTAAATCCAACTAAAACAGCAGGTGCAGCAGCTGCTGCATCAGGTATACCTAATAATTCAAGTATAAATACTACTGGTATAGATATAATGTTGAAAAATGGAGTAAATTCTGCAACCATTAAAGATAAAGTACCCCAAGCCATAACAAGTGGTAAAAGTGCTAAGTACATATCTACTACAGTTTTGAATCCATTTATTATGATATCTTTGAATGATGGAGCAGTAGAAGCTCTATCCATTGCTTTTTCAAAACCAAATTTAAATATATTAACTCCTTCTGGAACTAAATCTTCTTTTAAATGTTTAACATTATTATATGTAGTATTTTTTACTTTATTTAACGGATATATACGAGGCATAATTAAAGCACAAGCTAGTGATGCTACACATACTGTTAAATAAAATGGAACAAACAGTGGCATAAATCCTAATTGATCAGCAATAACTGTTGAAAATGGTAATGAGACTAAAGAGAAACAAACAGATATTATACAAGCTTCTTTAGCAGTGTAAAAACCTTGTTTATATTGAGTATCGGTAATAATTATTCCTAAAGTACCATCTCCAAGCCAAGATGAAATTGTATCTACAGCAGCACGACCAGGAACTTTAAATAATTTGTACATATATTTAGATACTAAAGTTCCAAGTAAATCCATAAGTCCAAAGTCAACAACTAGTGGTAATAAAAATCCAGATACTAAAAATATTGCAAGTAAGCTAGGTAGTAATCCAAGAACAACTTCACCAGTAAGTTCTGAATGTATAATTTCAGGACCAACTTTAAATACTGTCATAAATATAAATAATGCTCCTAATAATCTAAATGATAACCATAGTGGAGATACATTTAATAAATTTTTTATAAATTCATTTTTTATATTTATAAATTTACTAATAACAGATAATACAGCAGATGTAAGTATAACTACTAATGCTATATTTACAAGATAGTCAGCTAAAAATATTTTTATTAATTCAGCTAAGAAACCAATCCCTATGTTAACTGGAGATAAACCCTCAAGTTTAAATAAGCTACCATATGGAAGTGGTATTACAAATAATAATAGTCCAAATAATGACGGTATTAAAAATTTGAATAAATTTTTATTTTGATTTTCATTTGTAGATATAATAGTTTTTTCCATAAAACTCCTCCTTATATAAAATAATATTAAAACTAAAATAAAAAAGTCTCTTGGTTAAAAACCAAGAGACGAAATATCCGCGTTACCACTCTAATTAATAAAACATATAAATATGCTTTATTCACTCAAATCTGTTAAGGCTAGATAGCCTGTTACCATACTTAGTTTCAAGTAACATTCTCAAAAGCTCTCTTCCATTAAACTTCATTACCAAGCTTCCACCATCCTTGGCTCTCTATAAAATCCACTTAATTTACTCTCTTTATCACTGAATTTAATATATTTACTTTTTCTAATATATTAAATTAAGTCTRAATAAAAGTCAACAATTTATTTAAATTATTTGAAAATTAAAATTAAATATATAATTTAAACCGTAGATAATATTTAAAAGAATGTATTTCGTAACACAAATTAAAAATTTAAATAATATAATATTATAAGGTCAACAGGTATGGGGTGATGATATGGCTATAAATAATATATTTAAAGAAATGTTTAGCGAGCAAAAACGAGAAAGAGAATTAAAATTTCAACAAGAAATAATTAGAAAGACTTTAGAAGAGCAAGGATATAACATAAATGATTTTGATAGAGGATTAGAGCTTTTGGAGGAAGAAGACTATGAAAATGCAATTATATATTTAAAGAGATGTGCAGATAATGAAAACTCTCAAGCTCAATATGAATTAGGGAGATTATTGAAAGAAGGATTAGGTATAAAACAAGATAAAGTTAAAGCTAAAGAATATCTTATGAAAGCATATAAAAATGGATTTAAAAGAGCAGGACTTTTATTAAGAGAACTTAGATATGAAGAAAATAAAAGTTTAAATAAAGATATAGAACTTGAATTTGAAAATAAAATAAGTGATTTAGGATTTACTATAGATATTCCAATAGATTGGGTTAAATTAGACCCTAAAAATAAAAATTGTTTTGATGCGGTAGCTATAGATAGCTTTGATGGAGATGTTATATTTAACATAAAAATGCAAGTTTTCTTAATAGAAATACCAGAAAATATGTCCTATTGTGTAGATTTAGATAGAGTAGCAAATAATATGGGATGTATAGAATCTGTGAATTTTAATAATGGAAATTGTAATGGAAAGCTTATATGTGGAGAAGGTATAGATGGAACATGTGAATATATATTTGTATCGAAAGGGAAAAAAGGCGTTTATGATTTGAGGGTAATGGTAGATAAGTATTTAGAACCTATATATGAAGATGTAATTGACCATATTATATATAGTTTTGATATAACTGATAAAATATAAATTTATATTAAATAAGAGTTATCCATAAGGATAACTCTTAATTTTTAGAATTCTCAATTTCTTCAGCTAAATTATTTAAATATTCCCATCTTTCGTATTTATGTTCAAGCTCAGACTCAGCATTAGCTTTTTCATTAAGTATTTCTTGAAGTTTAACAAAGTCAGTTGCAAATTTAACAGAATCAGCTTCAAGTTTTTCTATTTTTTGTTCAAGCTTTTCTATATCACTATCTATAGTTTCAAATTCACGTTGTTCATTATAAGTAAATTTTAATTTTTTATTTGGTTTAGGTTTTTCTTTCTTAGCGGATATTTTTTCTATTGTTTCCTTAGCTTCCTCTTTAAATTCAATTCCTTGAATTTCTCTATATATACTGTAATCACTATAATTTCCAGTAAATATATGTATTTTACCTATTCCTTCATAAGCGAATATTTTATTGCATATTCTATCTAAGAAATATCTATCATGAGAAACTGTAATAACAATACCACTAAATTCATCTAAATAATCCTCTAATATATTAAGGGTAGCTATATCTAAATCATTTGTAGGCTCATCTAGTAAAAGTACATTAGGTGCAAGCATTAATGTTCTAAGAAGATGAAGTCTACGTCTTTCCCCACCAGATAAATTACCTATAAAGCTATATTGCATAGTAGAATTAAATAAGAATTTTTCACACATTTGAGATGCAGATATTTTAGTTCCATCAGCAGTTTCTATATAATCACTAGCTTCTTTTACATAATCAATTGCTCTCATTTCAGGATGCATATGAGAATCATCTTGGCTAAAACAACCTATTTTAACAGTTTCACCAATTTCTATATGTCCGCTATCAGGTAGAATTTCACCATTTAATATCTTGATAAGTGTAGACTTACCCATACCATTTTTACCTATAATACCAATTCTATCAGTACGAGCTATAGTATAATCTAAGTCATCAATAAGAACCTTATTATCAAACTTTTTAGATATATGATGCATTTCAATTATTTTTTTACCAAGTCTTGTAGAACCAACAGATATATCCATTTTTTCATCAGGAGTATAGGTATCTTTATTTACTAATTCATCAAATCTTTGAAGTCTAGCTTTTTGTTTTGTAGTACGAGCTTTGGCTCCACGCTTTACCCAAGCTAGTTCTTTTCTTATTAAATTTTGTCTCTTTTCCTCCATACTAGATTCAAGAGCTAATCTTTCCATTTTCTTTTCTAAGAATACAGAGTAGTTGCCATCATAGCTAAATAGTCTACCTTTATCAAGTTCTATTATTCTATTAGAAACTCTATCTAAGAAGTATCTATCATGAGTTATCATGATTAATGAACCTTTTCTTGAATTTAAATATTCTTCTAAATAATCAATAGTATCATTATCTAAGTGGTTAGTAGGTTCATCTAACACCAATAATTCACAAGGAGTTATAAGAGCAGATGCTAATGAAACTCTTTTTCTTTGACCTCCAGATAATTCTTTTACTTTTTGACTAAAGTCAGTTATACCAAGTTTAGTTAAAACTGTTTTAGCTTCACTTTCTAAATCCCAAAGGTTAAGAGTATCTATTTTTTCTTGTAAAGAGATAAGCTTATTATTTAAATTATCATCATAATTTTTAGATAATAAATCAAGAGTTTCTTGATACTCTAATAAAAGTTTCATTTCATTAGAAGTTCCCTTAAATACCTGTTGTAAAACTGTAAAATCTTCGTTATAGTCTGGACTTTGAGGTAAATATTCAACTCTAACTCTATTAGCCTTTGTAATAGTACCATCATCACAAACTTCAGCACCAGCTATTATTTTTAATAGAGTTGATTTACCTGTACCATTAACTCCGATAATACCTATTTTTTCGCCTTCATTAATTCCTAGTGAAATATTTTTAAGTAAGACTTTTTCTGAATAACTCTTACTTATATTTTCTAATGTCATTAAATTCATAATATCACCTATATTTTAATTTAAATTTTTTTAATTTAATAGTTTGGAATACCTAGATTTTTACTAGTTCCATTATATTTTATAAAGTATCATATAAATCATCACATATAATAATTTTAATAATCTATTTTAGACTGTAATATACTATAAAAATATT
>NZ_CP048741.1:1723680-1729696 GCF_018336475.1 Romboutsia sp. 13368 | reverse complement strand
AGTATCATATAAATCATCACATATAATAATTTTAATAATCTATTTTAGACTGTAATATACTATAAAAATATTTTTATTGATTATATACAATTGAAAAATACATTTTGTAGTAATAAAATTTAAGTTATTATGAGACTTGTACAAAACTATATATATTATAACTCATAAAAATAAACTATACTAATAATATTTTAAAATGATTAGATAACATAAGATATTAGATAAAATATAATAAAGAAAAATATGTATTWNTATWWTTATACATTAAATTTACATAAAAAGATAAAAATTATAATTATGAGGTGATAGTAATGAGAGCTGAAATAATAGCAGTAGGAACAGAGATACTTCTAGGTGATATTATAGATACTAATTCAGCATACTTGTCTAAGGAATTAGCGTTGCTTGGAATAGATGTATATTATAAAAGTTGTGTAGGTGATAATGAAGATAGACTGAGGGATGCTTTTTATGAGGGGTTAAAAAGAAGTGATATTATAATTACAACAGGAGGATTAGGTCCTACTGATGATGATATAACTAAAGAAATTGCATGTGAAGTATTTGATAAAAAAATGGAATTAGATACAAATTCATTAGAAAAGATAGAGCTATTTTTTAATAAAATAGGTACTAAAATGACTGAAAATAATAAAAAACAAGCCTATTTTCCTAAAGATGCAATAATACTAGAAAATAAAAATGGAACAGCTCCAGGAGCAATATTAAGTAAAGATAAAAAAATTATAATAGTACTTCCTGGTCCACCTAAAGAGATGATACCTATGTTTGAATATGAAGTTAAACCATATTTAAAAAGTATTAATAAGGGTACATTAATATCAAAAACCTTAAAATTTTTTGGAATTGGGGAGTCTACATTAGAATCTAAAATAATAGATATAATAAAAAATCAAGATAATCCAACAATAGCTCCATATGTATCAAATATGGAGATAAGATTAAGAATAAGTGCAAAGGCAGAAAGTGAATATAAAGCTAATGAAATGATTACTCCAATAGTAAAGAAAATCAAAGATAGAGTTGGAGAATTTATTTATGCAGAAGATAATGTATCTATAGAAGAAGTAGTGTCAAAAATGTTAGTAGAAAAAAATTTAACTATATCTATAGCAGAATCTTGTACAGGAGGTTTAGTTAGTTCAACGCTTATAAATTATCCAGGAATATCATCTGTATTTATGGAAGGATGTGTTACATATTCTAATGAATCTAAGATAAATAGATTGGGAGTTAGTGCTGATACATTAGCTAGATATGGAGCAGTTAGTGAAGAAATCGCTAAAGAAATGGCTGAAGGTATTGCAACAAATTTAAATACTAATGTAGCAATATCAACTACTGGAATCGCTGGACCAGGTGGAGGAACTACTTATAAACCAGTAGGACTTGTTTATATAGGAATTTATATAAATGGAAAAACTACCGTGAAAAAATATATATTAAATGGTAATAGGCAAGATATTAGACTTAGAGCTACTAAAAATGCACTTAATGATTTGAGATTAAGATTATTAGAACTATAGATAGGAGGTAATCTATGATAAAGCATATATTTTGTGATTTAGATGGAACATTATATCATAATGGAATTAGTACAGATGATATAAGTGMTAAAMTCAATAGAAAAAATAAATGGTGCTGAATAAATTCAGCACCTAAATTACTGTATTAACTATACTATATAATTTATTACTATTTTTTAATATAGAATCTAGTATATAGTTTATGACACTATTGCATACATAAGTTGAAAAGAATAAATCGTTTTTATGATCTAATATTTTTTGATATTCATTATATATATTCTTAAAAAAATCTTCAAAACAATTATAATTTATATTTTCTCCTTTAAACTGTTTTAGGTTAGTTTCTTTTGCAATAGAATTTAACTCAGTTTCATAGGATATATGTTTTTTCAGACTATGTTTAAATTCCCATCTGTTGCTATGAGGAACACATAAAAAGTCACATAAAAAGTGACATATTACACCTAATTCTTGGCTTAAACTTCCCACTGAAAAATACTTAGATAAGCAATTTAAATTAAGATTACATAGAAAATCCACTTTATGCATTATCATATCATATGATTCTTTCATATAGTGTTTTTGGATAAAATACTTAGAAGGCAAGTCTGGCTTTATATTCCCATATATAAAATGGTTTTCGTCAATAAAAAAAATTTTATTTTCATCTATATTATCAATTATTGATTTAGCTATCAATTTATGTGTATTTATAAACATTATGACACCTCTATTTTGATTAAAATAATAATTAATTTAATGGTATCAATAATTATTAATGTTTACAATATGTAAAATTTAGAATAAATTATAATTATGGCTTAAAAACCAAGTTAGAAGCTATTGACAATAAAAGCAGGAAATGATAAATTATTGATGAAAATGATTATCAATTGTCAAAAAATTATTAAAGATAGGTATAGGGATTTAATGTDGTGTATATGGACAAAATGCATATAATATAATTTAAATGAGGGATTCATTAAGGAGGAAAAAAATGAAACAGAAACTAAAACAAATATTAGTAGTACTTACTTTAGTAGTATTTACTATAACAGGATGCTCATCTAATAAAGGTAGTGACATATCAACGAAAGAGAATGACAACAAGGTAAAAATAGTAACATCATTTTATCCTATGTATCTTCTTACATCTGAAATCGTTAAAGATGCAGATAATATAGAATTAATAAACATGGTTGATTCAAGTACAGGATGTTTACATGACTATTCATTAACTACTGATAATATGAAACTATTAGAAGATTGTGATATATTTGTAGTCAATGGTGCGGGTATGGAGTCATTTTTAGATAAGGTAATACAACAAAAACCTGATTTAAAGATTGTTGATGCAAGTGAAGGTATAGAGTTGATAGAAACTAATTATGAAGATGATGAACATAGCCATGACCACGATCATGACCATGATGAAGAGTATAATCCACATGTTTGGCTAAGTGTAAAGAATGCTATAAAACAAGTTCAAAATATTGAGTCTAAACTTATAGAATATAATCCAGAAAATAAAGATATATACTCTAACAATACAAAAGAATACGTATCACAGTTAAATGAACTAGATACTAAAATTCATACTGAATTAGATAAAATAGAAAATAAAAATATAGTAACATTCCATGAAGCATTCCCATACTTTGCAAAAGAATATAATCTTAATATAGTAGCTGTAGTACAAAGGGAAGCAGGATCTGAGCCTAGTGCGAAAGAGTTACAAGAAACTATAGAAAAAATTAAAAAACTAGATGTTAAAGCAATATGTGTAGAACCACAATATTCAACTAAATCAGCTGAAACTATATCTAAAGAAACTAATGTTAAAGTATGTACATTAGATCCTATAGTTACAGAAGAAAGTAAAAATTCTTCATATATAGATATTATGAATAAAAATTTAGAAACTTTAAAAGAGGCGTTACAGTAATGGAATATAAAAAAAATAAAAGTAATTTTAGAGAATGTAGTAATGATGTTTGTTGCACTAAAATAGAAAATTTAAGTGTAACAAAAGGTAATCATGAAATATTAAAGGACGTTAATTTACACATACACTGTGGAGAGCTTACAGCTCTTATAGGTCCTAATGGAGCAGGTAAAAGTACATTATTAAAAGCTATGCTTGGAGAAAATGAATACACTGGTAATTTACGTTTTACTGATGGAAATGATAGATTAACAAGAAAGCCTATAATAGGTTATGTACCTCAAAAACTTGATTTTGATTATAGTTCACCAGTAAGTGTACTAGATGTTTTTGCTGCTACTCAAAGCAATAAACCAGTATACTTCTCATATGATAAAAAAGTTAAAGACATTGCACTTAGAAGTCTTCGTAAAGTTCAAGGTGAAGACCTTTTAAATAAAAAGTTAGGTGTATTATCTGGAGGTCAATTGCAAAGAGTACTTTTAGCTCTTGCTCTTGAGCCAATACCTGACATTTTACTTTTAGATGAGCCAGTATCTGGCATAGATCAAAATGGACTAAAGTTATTTTATAATATACTATCTAATCTTAGAGAAAATTATGATTTATCTATAATTTTAGTTTCACATGATTTAAATTTAGTATATGAATATGCAGATAGAGTTGCATTTTTAAATAATAAGACAATAGAGTGTGTAGGTAAGCCAGAAGTAGTTTTTGCAAATGAAAATGTAAAGGATACTTTTGGTTTAGAAATAAAGCACAAGATAGACAAAATAGGAAGAGGGGGCAGTAAATAATGTCTGTTTGGTATGATATAATCAATTTCTTATTTCCATTTGAATGGGCTCAGTATGATTTTATGAAAAATGCTTTATTAGGTGTACTTCTTGTAACTCCTATGTTCGGTATATTAGGGACTATGGTTGTAAATAATAAAATGTCATTTTTCTCAGATGCCTTAGGACATTCAGCGTTAACTGGAATAGCAGTTGGTGTTATGCTAGGAATTGATAATACACTAATATCTATGATAGGTTTTTCAATATTATTAACAATAGCTATTATAAATGTTAAAAATGCGAAAACAGCTTCTGTAGATACAATAATTGGTGTATTTTCATCATCGGCAGTAGCCCTTGGAATAGTTATTCTATCTTATAACGGTGGATTTAATAAATATTCTGCATATCTTATAGGTGACTTACTTAGTATAAGTTCAGGAGATATTTTAATGTTAATAATATCTTTTATAGTAGTTTCATTAATTTGGTTTACATGTTTTAATAAATTTTTATTAGTAAGTATAAATCATACATTTGCACGAAGTAGAGGTGTTAATGTTAAATTTTATGACTATGTATTTACAATATTAGTTGCAGTTATAGTAACAATTTCTATAAGATGGGTTGGTATATTAGTAATAAGTTCGATGATGATATTACCAGCTGCATCTGCTAGAAATATAGCAAGTAATATAAGACAGTATCATATATATTCTATATTAATTGCAGTGATATCAGGTATATCAGGACTGTTTATATCATATCATTTTGGTTGTGCAACAGGAGCTACAATAGTACTTATATCATCATTATTTTTTGCAATTACATATTTCATAAGTATAAGAAAATCTGTAGGATAAAGTTTAAATTATTACTCCTATAAAAAAACTTAAAATTATTGTTTAAACNNNCAATTACATATTTCATAAGTATAAGAAAATCTGTAGGATAAAGTTTAAATTATTACTCCTATAAAAAAATTTAAAATTATTGTTTAAACTAATAGGTAGCGGGTATATATATACTATCTTAAGTTGATAAAAGTTTTAAAAGTTAATTATAGATATAAAAATATGGGAGGAATAATAATATGAAAAAGTTTGTTTGTACAGTATGTGGATATATACATGAAGGAGAAACTGCGCCAGAAGTTTGTCCAGTATGTAAGGTTGGAGCTGATAAGTTCGAAGAAATGAAGGGTGAAATGGTTTGGGCTGATGAGCACAGAATAGGTGTAGCAGCTGGAGTAGATGAAGAAATATTAGAAGGATTAAGAGCTAACTTTGTTGGTGAATGTACAGAAGTAGGAATGTACTTAGCTATGAGCCGTCAAGCTGATAGAGAAGGATACCCAGAAGTAGCAGAAGCTTATAAGAGAATAGCATTTGAAGAAGCAGAACATGCAGCTAAATTTGCTGAATTATTAGGAGAAGTTGTAGTTGCAGATACTAAAGCTAACTTAGAAGCTAGAGTTGAAGCTGAATACGGAGCAACTGAAGGAAAATTAAAAATAGCTAAAAAAGCTAAAGAATTAGGATTAGATGCAATACATGATACAGTTCATGAAATGTGTAAAGATGAAGCTAGACATGGAAAAGCATTCTTAGGATTATTAGAAAGACATTTTGGAAAGCAAAACTAATTAAAATATAGGAATCTATTTTTAGTCAATATAAAGATTGAGCTTAAAGCATTTAAGTTCAATCTTTTTTATTATAGAAATAAATAGCTTAATT
>NZ_CP048741.1:1722253-1723653 GCF_018336475.1 Romboutsia sp. 13368 | reverse complement strand
TTATAATATAATCGCTATTTTTATTATTTATTRTATTTTATACCTTGATAAGAATCACGTCTTTTTAATTCATCATCAATAGCATTTAAAACTTCCCATTTTTTTAAACTCCATAAAGGTCCAACTAGTTCATCTCTTTTTCCATCACCAGTAAGTCTGTGAACAATCATAGTTTCTGGTAATATTTCAAGTTGGTCACAAACTAAATTGATATATTCATCTTTATCCATTAAAGTTAACATACCTTTCTGAAGCATTCTTTCCATAGGAGTATCTTTTATAACGTGAAGTAAATGTATTTTTATTCCATCAACATTCATATTAGCAACAGCTTTTGCTGTTTCCATCATCATATTATAATCTTCACCAGGAAGACCATTTATTATATGGACTATAACTTTTATATTCTTAGCTTTTAATTTTTCTAGTCCTTTTAGAAATTCATTATAATCATGTCCTCTATTTATTAATTTAGATGTAGAGTCATGAATTGTTTGAAGTCCTAATTCAACCCATAAATTAGTTCTTTCATTAAGCTCACCTAAATATTCAACAACATCATCTTCTAGACAATCAGGTCTAGTTGATATAGATAGACCTATAACATCATCAAGAGCAAGTATAGTTTCATATTTTTCTTTTAAAACTTCAACTGGAGCATAAGTGTTTGTAAAAGCTTGGAAATACCCAATATATTTAGCATTAGGCCATTTTTTATGCATCATCTCTGTTATATCATCAAATTGTTTTATAAGATTGTCCTTAGGATTTCCAGCAAAATCTCCAGAACCTTCTTTACTACAATAAGTACATCCTCCATATGCTACTTTTCCGTCTATATTAGGACATGTAAATCCGGCATTTATTGATACTTTAAATATTTTTTCACCAAACGTATTTCTAAGATAGTAATTCCATGTATGGTACCTTTTATTATCAAATGCATATTTAAATTTAGTCAAATTCATCACCTTTTTCTAATGTTTTTTACGATTAATTATATTAAATTATATTACCATAATTAAAATATATATACAAACTATATATACCCATCAATAAAGTTTCAACGCTATAAGATTATTTATGAATATAGGTTATATTTATTTAATATTCTTTATAAGTAGAAAAATTTAAGGATGGAGGAGTTATATGGATAAGGATACAAAAAATATAAGTAATGATGAAGATGTTAAAGTGGAGAACTGTGAAATAAATTTATCTGATAATTTAAATAACGAACATATTATAGAAGAATATGATAAAGAAGATATAGAGGATAATATAGAGAATGAAAGTAAGATTAAAGAAATTAATTCGGATGATATATCAGAAACAAAAAATACTATTTTAAATAATGAGCAAGAAAAAGTTAAATTTAGTTTAAATAAAAAAAATAAAAT
>NZ_CP048741.1:1720351-1722244 GCF_018336475.1 Romboutsia sp. 13368 | reverse complement strand
AAACAAAAAATACTATTTTAAATAATGAKCAAGAAAAAGTTAAATTTAGTTTAAATAAAAAAAATAAAATTATTATAATTTCTATAATTTTTATAACATTATTAGTTGGAATACATATAGAAAAAATAGTATCTAAATATGAAAATAAAGTTTTTCCAGGAACATTTATTTATAACATAGATATGTCAAATTTGAGTAGAGATGAATTTTTAAATGAAGTAAACAAAATTGAAGGTAGAATACGAACAAATAAAGTAAAGATATGCATAGATAATAAAGAATATAGTATATCTTATGAAAATTTAATATCAAAATATAATAATAAAAAATTATATGCTGATATAATAGAAAATCAAAATAAGAAAAATAAATTTTCAAAGTTTATGTCTATAATTACGAAGAAAGAAAAAGCATATAATTTATACTTTGAGATAGATGAAAATAAATTTAATGATTTAAAAGAAAAGATAGCACAAGATATTAATATAGAATGTATTGAACCAAAAGTAATAATAGATGGTGAAAAAATAACCTATAAAGAAGGAAAGAATGGATACAAACTTGATGAAGATACATTATATAATGATATTAAAAAAGATATAAGTGAAAATAATATAATTGATGAAAATATAAAAGTTGATGCTAAATTAGTAATAGATAGACCTAAAATAGCTATGAATGACTTAAAAAATGTAAACTATAAAATATCAACATATACAACTACATATGGAAGTGGAAATGCAAGAGGCAGTAATATAGAAAATGCAGCTAAAAAAATAGATGATTTACTTTTGATGCCAGAGGATGAGTTTTCTTATGAAAGAGCAGTTGGACCTATTATAGAATCTAATGGATATAAATATGCACCGGTTATAAGTAATGGAAAGCTTGTTAATGGAATTGGAGGAGGAGTATGTCAGGTTTCATCTACTCTTTATAATACTCAGCTTAAAGCAGGTATACTTCCAATAGAGAGAAAAAACCATTCAAAGCCAGTAAGTTATGTAACAAGGGGGTTAGATGCAACTTTAGCTAGTGGAATTATAGACTATAAATTTAAAAATACATATGATTATCCATTAGTTATAAATACTATTGCAAATAATGGAAATTTAACTATAGAAATTTGGTCAAATAAAAATGCATTAAATGGAATAGAATATGATCCAGTAAGTTATATTAGTGGAAATGTTGCAAATACATATCTATATGGATATGATAAAAGTGGAAATAAGGTTTATGAAAAACATATAGATACTAGTGTATATAGATAAAACTATTAGAATGCTTTTATATCTTAATAATTTTTCTTACTTTGATAAAAATATATAAAATTCAAGCTCACAAATTTAGGTATTAAAAATTAGCTTGTATCATAAAATTTATTAATTCTTAAGTTTGGGGGTATGATATGTGAATATACTTGCAATAATATTTGCAACATTAGCGGGTGTATCAACTGCACTAGAGGCTTTTATAAATGGAGAACTTGGTAAAAATACAACAGCGCTTATAGCAACATTCATAAGCTTACTTGTTGGAACTATATTTTTTTTTATAAACATATGTGCAACTGGAAATTTAAAAATACTATCTAATTTTAATGATATAAATCCCAAATTGTTACTTGGAGGTATTTTAGGAGGGCTAGTAATTTATTTTACAGTAAAAGCTGTGCCTAATTTGGGTGTATCTAAAACGCTTACATTAATAGTAGTATCTCAAATGTTGGTAGGATTATTTATAGATTCAAATATATATAAGCAAACAATGCATTTATATAATTATATAGGAGCTATTTTATTATTTATAGGTACATTTTTTATATTGAATTGATAAATATAGTGAANTTAAAGTATCTTATATCTAATTATAAATAAAGTGATGAGTATA
>NZ_CP048741.1:1717714-1719602 GCF_018336475.1 Romboutsia sp. 13368 | reverse complement strand
GTATCTTATATCTAATTATAAATAAAGTGATGAGTATATCTACTCATCACTTTATTTATTCAACCCATATAGGAGCAGTAACTGATATTTTATCTTTATTTTGAATAATTTTTATATAATAAAATTTGTTTTTGCTAGACTTCAGTGAAAATTCTAGTCTTGCCATATTAGAATTAAATTTTTTACTTTTTACTATTTCTCCATTATTGGATATTACTTGAATTTCATTTATTTTATCTATTTCATCAGAATCTATCGCACTTACATTAAAATTTAATTTCGATGTATTTTTTATAGTAGAGCCCATAGGTAAATTATTTATAGCATATTCAATTTTTAAGTTTTTATCTTCTGTAGCATATACTCTCATATTTCTTAAAGCATCATACAAAGCATCTTTATTTAAATCAGTAGCTAATACTACAGTTCTAAATTCATTAGCAATACCAAAGTCAACTCTATGATTGTCTTGATTACATGTAGGTGCGAGATGCCAACCTTTATCTAAAGCAAGTTGATACATATCATGAGATCTTATATTCTTTGTCATATCCTTGTTGTATCCATTTCCGACTTCAATAAGAGAAATAACATAATCTCCATGAGCAGAGTATTTAAAATTATTGAATGAACCAAATTTTTCACATGGGTGATTAAATTGTCCAATTAAATCATCTTGTTCATATATTAAATCATAGAAATTTTCTAGTGTCATATTAGGTAATTCAGAGGATACAAACCCGTTAGAATTATAGATATTTATATGACCAATAGGATTTTTTACTTTAAAAGGATAAGTCATTTCAAATCCACTAAGTGCTATAAATTTATCTTTACAATAAAATAAATCTCTAGACTTTATTAAATCATTCCATTTTGAACTAAAAGAGGCATTATTTATATTACAATCTAGATGATTGTCTAGTAAATTAGAGTGTTCAGTTATAGCGAAAAAATCTAAATTAGCTTTATCTCTAGCTAAGTAATAAGCATCATTATAGCTTCCGTGACCATCACTAGCTTCAGTATGTGCATGTATTAAACCTCGATAGTGATTATATATAGGTGTTCCAACTGTAAAATACCATTCATATTCACTTTTATTTTTTAATATATCAGATATTTCTAACCTTATTATTTGACTTCCTCTTTTAAATTTAGTATCTGGTAAATAGTATATATATTTATCTGTAATTGTACATTTTTTCGTTACATCTTTATAGTTTATAAACAATTTTACTGAGGATTTATCTATTCCACTTTCATCTTTATAACTTATTTTTATTTCAGGTTTTGCAACTATAAATTGTTGACATTTATAAGGAAAAATATCATATATAATAGGCCCTTTACTATCTGTATTAAGAGAACTTACTACACAATCTTCATTTTTAAAGTTATTAAAATAGCAAAAGCTAAAATAAAATAATAAAACAAAACATAAGCTAATTATAAATTTTTTTAATCTCATTTATATCAGTCCTTTTTTATCTAGAAGTTATAGATTACTTTTAAAACTTTTACTAGAATTTTGATTAGTAATATATGATTTATTTTCTATTTTATTTAGTATATCCAGCATTTTTTTATTACTGTATATACTGATAAAATATATTTATAATTTCATAATATTAATTAATAGCATCACTATAAATATCTAGTAATGATTTAGTATATTTTTTAGAAAATGGGTATACCCATATAGAATTATTTTCATTTAATAAATCATTAGCACAATAARTAAGTGTGCTTAGAATAAGTTTTATTTTCTATATAACTAGTTTTACATAACAAATTTTTAATAAATAAATATAATTTAGAGTAAATACTATTAGAGTAAACAAGTCTAATTTGAGTTTGTTTAAATGTAGATAAGGACTTATTTATA
>NZ_CP048741.1:1702654-1717385 GCF_018336475.1 Romboutsia sp. 13368 | reverse complement strand
TATATATTTTATATATGGATTATTTACAGAGTAACTTATCATTTCTTCAAAAAATAAATTTATATTTTCATTGTGTATTAATCTACTTATATTTGATAAATTTTTAGAAANNNNAAATGGGTATACCCATATAGAATTATTTTCATTTAATAAATCATTAGCACAATAAGTTACATTAATATTTTTAGATAAGGAACTTTTTAATTCATTATTATTTAAGTTATCTAAACAATCTTTTGCAAAAATATAATGATATATACAGTCAGGCATTTTATTTACTCCATATTAAAAATATCTTATTTATGATATGTATTTTTTATATATACATACATGAAATAATGGGTTAATTTAATATAATTTACTAAGATATAAAATTTATCTAAGTAGGTGTTATATGAGAGTAGAAGTTATAGATATAGGTAAAACAAGGAGTGAAGCTAAAAAAGATATACTACATAAGTTACCATTAGTTAGTAAGGTATTTCAGTTTAATAACGTTATAGGAGATATAAAATTAGAATATATAGAATTTAAAGTTTTAAAATATGAGGTTATAAGTAAGAATAAAAACAATAATCTATTTAGACGTGAATCTCAAAAAGAAAATATTACAATATTAGTTAATACTTATAATGGTCACAGTGAATCTGTAGATAAAATGCCTATTACATCTAAAAAGTACGTTTCAAAATCGTGTATAAGAAAAAATAAAATAAATGAAGATGATTTAGTAAGTTTGGTAAAAGAACAGATAATAAAAAAGTTAACTGATAAATTAAAATTTGATAGTATTAATAAGGTTAATATCGAAATTAACGTATTAGAAATAAAAAGCATATATAAGCCTTATTGGGTAGCAGATTTTAGAGGTAGAAATATATTTATAGATTCATAAAAAATATGCCTTAATTTATAAGGCATATTTTTTATGAAAATTAATTTTTATTTTTAGTTAAATAATCAAATGTTTTTAAAGTATATCCTTCTTCTTTCCAGTGAGTAATAACTTCATCTAAAATTTCTGTATTAGTTTTAGAATTTGGATGAAGTAATACTATAGCACCAGGATGTGTTCTAGTGTAAATTTTATCTTTTGCATATTCATGAGTAGGTTGTTTATCATTATACCAGTCTACATAGGCAAAACTCCAAAATATAGAGCTATAGCCTAAATCTTGAGTATATTTTAATGATTGCTCACTAAACTTACCCATAGGAGGTCTGAAATATTTAGGCATATCCTTACCAATTAATTCTTTGTAAGCATTTTCTACAGATATAATTTCTGATTTAAATTTTTCAAAATCAGTAATTTGAGCCATAGATACGTGACTTTTAGAATGGTTACAAACTAAATGGCCTTCATTTACCATTCTTTTTACTAATTCAGGGTTATTTTTTATATAACTTTCAACAACAAAAAAATGTGCTTTCACATTATGTTTTTTTAAAGTATTTAAAATACTCTCAGTTGTACCATTTTCATATCCAGCGTCAAATGTAAGGTAGAGTACCTTTTCATTTGGATCACCAACATAATAAGAATTATACTTATTAAAAAATGAAGCTTCTTTAATAGGTTCTGGTTGTTTTCCATCATTCCTTGGATTAAAATACCAGTTATATTCATATGTTGATGCCTGTGGATCAGATATTCTAGCTTTAGACTTATTAAGCAAATATAAATTACCACTAACTAATACCGTACATAGAATTAAAAATAACCCTATAAAAATATAACGTTTAGATCTTGAGTTTTTCTGATTCACAAAATCACCTCTTTAATAAGTGAAAGTATAAAATTATCTACCTAGTATAWGTAAAGTTCATAGCACATCCAGTTAGTGATAAAGAAATAATTGCTGGTACAAATAAAATGGATTTTTTCATAATTAATTTTTCTCCTTTCTATATCATTTATATTTAGTATCTAAAATATAATAAAAAATATTCATATGACTAGATTGGTGATTAAAGATTTGCTTAATATAAAAAGAAAAACATTGCTAAAAAGCAATGTTTTGTTATGAAACTAATTCAGTAGTATCTTCATTTTTTATTTTTTCTATACTTATGCCAGTTGCTCCATATATTAGTGAAATTATTGGACAAAGTAAGTTGAAAAATGCAAATGGTAAAAATGCAAAGCATCCAACTCCTAAAGTAGCTGACATATATGCACCACATGTATTCCATGGAATAAGAGGTGATGTAATAGTTGCACTATCTTCTAAGGCACGAGATAAGTTTTTAGCTGCTAACCCTTGTTTTTTGAATGCATCTTTATACATACTACCTGGTATAACTATAGCTAGATATTGATCAGCTACAGCTAAATTAGTTCCTATAGCAGTAAATATTGTTGCAAATATAAGTCCAAAAGTACCTTTTGCAAACTTTAATATAAACTTAGCTAATGCTTCTAGCATACCTGTTTTTTCTAAAATACCGCCTGTAGTTAAAGCACAAATCATAAGAGATACTGTAGATAGCATACTATCAAGTCCACCACGAGTTAAAAGCTCATCTACAAATTTCATGCCAGTAGAAGATACATATCCACTTTTTGCAACTAAAAATACATCTGCTAATGAAGCACCTTGAAATACTATAGCAACTAAAGCTCCTAATAAAACACCGATTATAAGACCTGGTATTGCAGGTACTTTTAATATAACTAAAGCTATAACTAAAACTGGAACTAAAAGAAGTAATGGTGATAACGTATTATAATTACTTATTAAAGCATCTTGTATTTGAGATATTTGCCCAGTATCTATATTAGAACCTGCATATTTAAATCCAATTATTCCGTAAAGTACTAATGATATAATAAGCGCAGGTGTAGTAGTATATAACATATGTTTAATATGATCAAATAAATTAGTTCCAGCCATAGCAGGAGCTAGATTAGTAGTATCTGATAATGGAGACATTTTATCTCCAAAATATGCACCAGATATAATTGCACCAGCTATTATAGGTGATGGTATATTTAAAGCGTTACCTATACCTAAAAGTGCTATACCTATAGTTCCAGCAGTAGTCCAAGATGAACCAGTAGCAATGGAAACTATTGAACATATTACAGTTGTTGCAACTAAGAAAATACTAGGTGATAAAATATTAAGTCCATAATATATCATACTAGGAACAATACCTGATATAATCCAAGTACCTATTAATACACCTACTATTAATAATATAAGTATTGATGGCATTGTTGTATTTATTGTTGATAAAATACCTTCTTCTAATTCCTGCCATGTATATCCTAATTTAAATATAGCAACACATGCACTAAATATAGCTCCAAGTAAAAGTGGAATATGAGCAGATATCTCATATTTTTTTAAAAATACTAAGGATGTAACAAGTACTATTACTAAAAATCCTAAACATAAAATTGCATCAAATAAAGATGCTTGTTTTTTTTCTCTTTTCATTTAAATATCCTCCAGTTTATATTTCGAATATAACCTGTTGATGAGAAAATAGGGATAAAAAAAGTCTAGGACAAGAGTATCCTAGACTTAAGTATCAAAAAAATATTAAAAATATAGTTTTAATTGACTTAATCTAAAGATAGCCCTCCACAAATTAATGTGACAGTGTTATATATATTTTATATAACCCCAACATATAAGCTTAAAGCATTACTTATACATTTCGGCATTATTACCTTTCATTTTGTTTCATCGTGCTTAGCTCCACAAAATTACTGATTAATAATGCGACCTCTATCATTTAGGTATATTCGATATTTATTTGTAAATCATTATAGCATGTAATTAAAAAAATAGAAAGTATAATTAAATAAAATTTAATAATATTTTAAATAAACTTTAAAAAGATACCATGATAATAWKRWTWRGSYWWYTTTTAGAACGGAGAATTTTTTAATATAGTAAAATTTAGTATATATAAATTTTAATAGGAGTGATTAATTTGAGTAAGAAAAAATTTTATGCAGTGAGAAAAGGATATAAAGTAGGTATATATAACACATGGGATGAATGTAAAAAACAAGTAAATGGTTTTTCAGGAGCAGAATATAAAAGTTTTCAAACTTTAGACGAAGCAAATGAATATATGGGAATAGCAAAAAATATAAATATAGAAAATGGAGAATTTGTTGAAGCATATGTTGATGGAAGTTATGAACATTCAATAAAAGAATATGGATCTGGTGTAGTTATATTAAAAAATGGAATAGTAGAAAAAACATATAGCTTAAAAGGAAGTGACAAATCTCTAGTAAGTATGAGAAATGTAGCGGGTGAGATTGAAGCATCAAAAACTGCAATGAAATATTGTATAGATAATAATATAAAACATTTAAAATTATACTTTGATTATGAGGGTATTGAAAAGTGGTGTATAGATGCATGGAAAACTAATAAAGAAGGAACTATAGAATATAAAAGATTTTATGATAATATAAAAGACAAACTATATGTAGAATTTATAAAAGTTAAAGCACACAGCGGAGATAAATATAATGAAGAAGCAGATAAATTAGCGAAAGCTGCTATAGGGATATAAAAGTCTTGCAAAAAAGCAAGACTTTTTTATTAGGTTATTTAATTTAAAGTAGTTAGAATTGACCATAGACTTGTTCTAATTCAGCCTCTAATGTATTTGGATCATAAATGCTTTCATTCATAGATTTAGCTAAAATATTTGCTTGGTCATAAGTTGATGTCCATGAAAAAATTCCGCCAAGACAATTTCTAAGAACATATTGACCTTTTAAAAAGATAGATAATGCATTATCATAGGACATTGCAAATTTACCATCTTTTACAAGATAAGGGACTTGAGCTTGCTTGTCGAATCTAACTTCATAACCATTTTTATTTATATAATCTTTTCTAAGATCATCATAAGATTTAGTTATAGTAGCACCTAAACGACCATAAAAAGGTATTCCAAGCAATATTTTCTCTGGTGGCATACCAGCATTAATAAGATTATTTACCATTCCATCAATGCTATATCCAGGCAATGAAAGATCAGAAGGATAAAGGTTAGCTTGATGTTTTCTAGCATTTTCGCCTGTTTCTCCTGCTGTAAAGTCATAACTCATCAGATTAAAATAAGTTATAAGTGGTGCTACTTTATCTATTTCAACACTAGTTCTTATATAAGCATTGTCACCAATACCAGCAACACTTAACCAAGCATCATCACCAAGCACATCTCTTAATGCTGTAATCAATAGAGTGAAATTTTCTCTATCTTGAGGGCTTGATTTTATACCGGATGCACTACTTCCTGGATACTCCCAGTCTATATCTATACCATCTAGTCCGTATTGATTCATAAGTTGTCTAGCTTCTCTAGCAAAATTATATCTAGAGCTAGGAGTTGCAGCTGCATCAGAAAAGCCTTCCGTTCCCCAACCACCTATAGCTGCTATTACTTGTAGTTCTGGTTTTTCTAATTTTAAGTGTACTAACTGTCTTAAGTAGGTAGGTGAAGGTACATATAAAGTACCATCTGGATTTATTTCAACAAAAGCATAGATTACAGCATCTAAAAGTTGAGCATCAACATTTTGTGGATTTCCTAATACATATTCCATAACTATAGGGTTAACATTAGGACAATAGTTAGTATTTATAGGCTGAAAGTCAGGATTAGTAATTTCAGGTCTAGTATTATTAGAATCAGATGACTTAACTTTAGATTTATATGATAATTTTTTATAATTTTTATCTGGGACAAAGCATAGATACCAGTCCATACAAGAGTAGTTATCATTATTACTACATTTCTTGACTTTATTTTTTAGTTCTTTATAAGTTTTTGGATATGGAAGTATAACTGGCATTCCAGGGAACCAATTTGCAGGTGTAACTATATTATCTCTATCACTAGTTTGTAAAGCTTCTATTATTCTTAATATTTCAGGTATATTTCTACCTGTAGTCATAGGATAATAAAGTATTGTTCTTAGTACTTGTTTATCATCTATAATAAAGACTGATCTCACTGTAGAAGTATTGCTCATAGGTTCTGATATCATACCATAAAGTTTTGCTATAGACATATCTCTATCTTCTATTATAGGAAATGGAATTTCTATTCCTGTAAATTGGAATATATTATATATCCAAGCAAGATGAGAGCTATTACTATCAACACTAAGTCCTATAATTTCTGTATTTCTTTTTTTGAATTCATCATAGTATTTAGCAAAGCATAAAAATTCTGTTGTACATATTGGTGTAAAATCACCTGGGTGGGAAAATAAAACTATCCACTTACCTTTGTAATCAGATAGTTTTATAGGACCATTTGTTGTATTTGCTTTAAAGTCAGGCGCTTTTGACCCTAAGCTAGGAAGACTCAGCATAAAAATCACCCCTTATATAAAATTTATCTATTTTTATTATATTAATAACTAATGAGTAATGTGACTATATCAAAAATTAGCATTTTATTATTAATTTCTTCAAAATATTAATAATAATTGAAAAATTTAACTGAATTTGGTATATTTAATAGTAGGATTAATATTAACAATTGTTATTATATGGGGTGGATAATATGAAAAAAGTAGGTAGAATACTTTTTATGTCAGCTATTGTATCTTTTTCTTTAATATTTACGCTGATTATGCTAAATGCAATTATGGGAATATTTATAAGTTTTGATTTTTGTTTACTTTTATTTGGGATATTAACGATAGGATTTACATTAGGATTAATCTTATTTGATAGTAAAAGAATATTTACGAAAAAGAAGGTAAAAAAACCTATAAAAAGAAATACAGCAAGGAATGTTAAACAAGTAGATTCTAGAACTAAAGTTAGAAAAAAAATATCTTAAGACACAGCTAAATTGAGTTACGCTGTGTCTTTTTTATTATGTATAAAATATGATATATATTAATCTATAAATAAAATATGAGTATACATTAGGAATAGAATTAGAATTAAGTTGACTAGGTTGTAATAAAAAGATTTAATATTTATATAAATTTTGAGGAAGTCGTTATAATTTTAAATCATGCATAATAAAAAATAATTATAACAATGGTGGGAGCGTGATGATATAGTGAAATTTGATATWYTTAAAAATAATCAAATGATGGAACTTCTTTTAAAAATAAAAGCTGGAGATGAAGAAGCAANNNNTGAAATTTGATATATTTAAAAATAGTATAATAGGGTATAAAAACTTAATAAGAGGATCTAAATCTCAAGATTATATTGATTATAAAAAAGAAGATAAGTATATTATATGTTCAGTGGCAGATGGGCATAGTACGAGTTTTTTCAAACATAGCTCAGATGGGGCTAAGTTTGCATGCAAAGCATCTATAGAAGTTCTTAGTAAATATTTTAATGTTAAAAAGGAAGACATAGAAGAAAATTTAAAAAACTATGAAATTCAAAGACTAATAGATAGTAGATGGAGAGAATTAGTTGAAGAGCACTATAAAAAAAATTATCCTAATGTATTTAAAATAGAGTATATAAAATATGCTACAACATTTCTATCAGTAATGATAACTGAAAATTTTATATTATGTTTAAAGTTGGGGGATGGAGATATCGTTGTTAAAAATAGTGATGGATATAAGTGTATAATTAATAATAGAAGTAATAATGTKGTTGATTCTTTAGGTAGAGTTGGTGAATACAAACATATAATGTACTATATATTTAAAAAATATGATGAAAATATTAATATAGCATTATTTACAGATGGATATTCTAATGCATTTGAAAATAAGATTGAATTATTTAATAGCCTAGAAAAAACGATACAAAGTTATAATAAAAGTGTTTTTTCTAGATTTAAGTTATTTAATAACTATACTAATTATTTAAATAATATAAGTAAAAATATAACATATGATGATATAAGTATTGTATTTATAATATAAACTCACATCAATATAAACTCACATCAATATATATAAATAACTACTTACTAAATATGGTTAATAATAAATATATATGTTATAATTTAATAAATGTTTAGATTAAATAGATTATTATACTTAAGAAAGGAAAAAATTGATGAATCTTAAGGAAAATTTAGATAAGTTAATAGACTTTATAGATTCTAAGAAAAAGCTTATAATAACAGCACTAATTTCAGCATTAGGTGTAATATTATTAATTATAGTATTTTTAGTAAGTAGTGATGAATTAAGTGTTTCTAAAGAATCAAATATTTTAGTTAAAAATATAGAACAAAGGAAATATTCAATTGCGCTTAGTAATTATGAAAGTTGGGAAAAAGAATTCTCAAAATCTAAAATGAATAGATTTAATAAGGCTGTTTCTAAAAAAATAAATAAGTTACTTCTTGATAGTGGAGATAATTATATAAATGGACAGATATCTAAGGAACAATATGTTGGCCTTATAAATACAATCAATTCTATAGAGGGAATAAGCGTTGATTTAACAAAAATAGAAGAACAATCTAAAAGAGTAGATGAAATGTATAAAGAAGAAAATGTAAAGTATGAAAATGCTATATCATATATAAATACAGCATCTATTATAAATGGAATATCAGATAGATTAGATATTTATAAAAATAATATAGAAGAAATAAACCAATCTAGAAAATTATATAATATTGCATTAAAAGAGCAAACTGATAAAAATTATCATGAAGCTATTATATCTTATGATAAAGTTTTACAAGAAGATAAAAAGTACTATGAATTAGCTAATAAAAATAAAAAAGAGTGTATATCTCTTATGTATAATYACTATATAGAAAAGTCAAAAGAAGCTAATAAAGAAGGTAACTACGAAGAAGCATTACAATACATAGAGTATATTAAAGAGTATTATGTAGATGATGAAACTATATCAAAATTGGAAAAACAGTATCAAACTAATTTAGATATGTACACATTAACATCTACTGATATAATAAATTTAATTTCTAAAAAAAGTGGAAAAAATAAAGAGAATTTATCTATAAGCTCTTTTCAACAAATGGTAGGAGAAGATAAATACTATTATACAGAAGTATATGAATACGATACTTTAATAGATGAAGTATTAATAGATGCTAAAACTAAAAAAATATATTCTTATAATGATTCTAATAAAAATTACAAAACAAACTATGGTGATGGTTACTTTAGAGTAAAATCAGATGGAAGTATTCAATTTGCAATAAGTGAAGAAAATGCTAGGTTTATATTAGAGAAGAAACTAGATGAAAAACAAAATAAGTACAAGAAGATTTTTAGCACAACAAAAGATAAAGTAAGTAAATATATAGATAATAAAATTAATCTAGAAGAAGAATTAAAAAATGATTTAGATTTGTATTATTATGAGGTTGTAAACAAAGGTTTATTCAAGAAAAAAGAAGTATATATAATAAATATGATAAAAAAGTATATTCAATAAATAGTGACGGTATAAAAAATTATTAAGCGTGTTTATAGCACGCTTTTAATAATTAAAGTTGTCTTAAGGAGAGTAAAAAATGAAAAATACTAATAAAAAAATATACATACTTTTAGGAAGCGTTTTAGTTATTTTTCTTTTAGCTATATTTAGTTTAAGTATAATTATAAATGGTGATAAAATATGTAAAGATACATATGTAAATAATATTAATATAGGTAATTTAACAAAAGCTCAAGCTATTAAAAAATTAGAAAATTTGTACAAATTAGAGAATGTTGAGTTTAGGTATAATGATAAGCAATTTATAATAGAACCTAATGAAATAAATTTTAGTTATGATATAACTCAAACTGTAGAAAATGCATACGACATAAATAGAAAAGGAACTTTTATAGAAAATATAAAACAAACTATAAGTAGTTTAATAGGCAAAAAAAATACAATAGATTTATCTGTTAACTATAATAAAGAAAAGCTTAAATTATATATAGAAGAATTGTCAAAAGATATAAATGTTCCTATGAAAAATGCAAGTATAAATATACAAAATTCTAATATACAAATACAAAAAGATGAAGTTGGAGTTAAACTAGATGAAGATAAAAGTTTTTTAAATAGTATAAAAGAATTAGAAAAAGGAAGTACAACTATAGAATTAGTTGTTGAAAATATACAACCAGATATTAGAGAAGAAAATTTAGAAAATATAGAAACTATAATTGGACAGTATTCAACTAAATTTGATTCATCTGTTGCAGGTAGAAGTCACAATATTGAATTAGCAGCAAAAAGTACAAGCAATGTATTGTTAATGCCAGGAGAGACTTTTTCTTATAATGAACATACAGGGAAAAGAACTATAAGCAATGGATATAAAAATGCCCCTGTAATTGTTCAAGGTGTAGTTCAAGAAGGTGTAGGTGGTGGAGTATGTCAAGTATCAACAACACTTTACAATGCTGTTTTATACGCAGGACTAGAAATTGAATCTATAAAAAATCATTCAATTCCATCGTCTTATGTGCAAAAAGGAAGGGATGCTACTGTTAGTGATGGAGCTATAGATTTTATATTTAAAAATAATTTAGAATATCCTGTATATATAAAAAATTCTGTTTATGGAAATACTTTAACTTGTACTATATATGGAAGTAAAGAAGATAAACAAAATATAGAAATAGTAACTAATACAGATAATGTATCAGAAGCACCGATAAAAAAAGTTGATGACCCAACTTTGCCTAAAGGAGAAGAAAAACGCTTAGAGTCAGGTAGATATGGATATACAGTATCGACATATAGAGTATATAAAGATGGTAATGGAAATGAAATAAAAAAAGAAAAAGTGTATGTATCTTATTATCCTAAAAAGCAAGAAATTATAGCAGTTGGTACTATGGAACAGATACAAGAAGAACCGATTATAACAGAAGATGAAAATATTTTTGAAGAAGATAATACCTCTCAAAATGAAAATACTACTACTGATGAGTCTAATCAACAAAATCCATTAGTACAACCACCAGTAGAACAAGAAACTGTAGAACAAGAACAGATAAATCCTTAAAATTATATGTAAAGTATGTCATTTTATTATTATATAGAAAAATGCAGTAAAATAGTAAAAAATGTATACTTTTGACTTAAAATAATAAATATGATATCTTAATTATATAGAATGGAGGAGATTGTTATTTTAGGAAAAAGTATAATAAATGATATAAAAACGATGAAAAAAAAGAGTTTAGATATATCTTTAATAGAAGAAGAAAAATCAGACTTAACATTTTTTAATATAGATGAAGAAGAAAGTAATGAAACATTAAAAGCATTAAAACAAAGTTATGTTACTACAAATTATAAAGAAGAAACGATACTAAATTTACAAAATACACTAAATAGTTCCTTAGAAGATACATCTAAAGAATTAAAGATAGAATCTTTTAAAAATTATAATGAAGCACTAAACTTAGCTTCTAAGAATTATATTACTACTGCTATTGAAATTATAGAGAAGGCATTAGAAATTAATCCTAAGGATGTAGATATACTAAATTTAAGAGGGTTATTAAAACTTTTAAAATGTGACTTTTCAAAGTCATTTGAAAGTTTTTATACAGCTATGTGCTATGGTAATAATGAATTATCAAGAAAATATGTAGATATACTATCATCTGATGAATTTAAAGTATTTTTAGCTAGATATAATCATTCAATTAGATTTATAAATGAAGATTTAAATCAAGAATCTATACATATATTAAACAATATTATAGAAGAAGATCCAGACTTAATAGAACCTTATGTTATATTAGCTTTACTTTATGATAAGATAGGTAATTCAAAGAAGAAAGAATATTACCTAAGTAAGTTACAAGAAGTTGATAAAGATAATGCTTTATTTGAGGCTAAAATAGAAAATAAGGATGTAAAGTCTGAAAAGATTGAAACTAAACCTAAAAATAAAAAAAATATTTTACCATATATAATAATAGGAACATTAGGCCTTGGAATAATAGCATATCATATAAATAGTAAAAATAAGATTGAAACTTTAAATGCTCAATTAGAAATGAAGAATGAAACAATAAATACAATTGATAAAGAATTAAGTGAAACTAATGAGAAGCTAAATGAAACTAGTCAAAAACTAGATGAAACAAATAAGGTTTTAGATAGTTCAAAAAATCAAGAAATGTTAATTGCTAGTGAATCTGATTTATATAATGAAGCAATCAAATTAAAGTCAGAAAAGAATTATAAAGAGGCAATATCATACTTTAAGAATATAGTTGAAAATGGTAAGACTAAAAAGTATATATCTGAATCTATATACCAAGTAGCTTTATTGAGTGAAAAAATAGATGACTATGAAGAAGCTAAAAAGTATTATAAAAAGTATATAAATACTTATAATAAAAATGACCAATACTATGATGATGCATTTTATCAATTAGGAATGCTATATTATAATACAAATGATTTAGAAAATGCTAAAAAGACATTCTATGGAATGAGAAGTGAAGTTCCAGATAGTATGTACAATAACTCAAAAGTTAAGGAAATACTATCTAAATAATATATATATAACATTATGAATACTATACCTTATAAAATAATTATAAAATAATAATATTTTAATATACTTATTATGTTGTAGGAGGTATAGTATGGTAAAACAAAAAGAATTATTTCTTCCTATACTTAAAGATGGTAAATATGGTTTTATAAATAAGAATAAGGAGATAGTTATAAAACCTAAATTTAAGTATGTATCAGAAAGATTTAAAGATGGATATTGTGTTATAATATATATAAAAAAAATAAATAAATCATCAAAATGGGTATTTGGGTATATAGACAAAAGTGGATATACCCAAATATTTTTACATTTAGATAGTGCTGGAGAATTTAATGATGGATTAGCTAAAATAAGTGTAGATGGTAGATGTGGATATATAGATAAATCACTAAATATAGTTATAGATCCAGCTTTTGAAAGTGCATCTAACTTTAAGGAAGGTTTAGCAGGTATTAGAATGAATAAAAAGTGGGGATATATAGATAAGTCTGGAAATATAGTTATAAATCCCAATTATACTTATGTTAATTTATTTTGCGAGGAAAGAGCATTGGTTGAATATAAAAATAAATATGGATATATAAATAAGTCTGGAGAATTTGTAATATCACATATATATGATATTGCTACAGATTTTTCTGAAGGATTAGCTGCAGTTAGGATAAATAAAAAGTGGGGGTATATTGATAAATTTGGAAATATTATTATAGATTTTATATATGATAGTGCTAAACCATTTTCTGAAGGGTTAGCAGCGATATGTGTTGATGGTAAATGGGGGTATATAAATAAATCTGGAATAATAGTAATAGAACCTATATTTGACTATGCTTGCAATTTTAAAGAAGGTCTAGCTAGATTTAATATAGGAGCAGACTCTTTAGGGAAAGGGAGTAGCAATCCTAAAGGTGGCATGTGGGGTTTTTTAAATACTTTAGGTAAAGTACATATAATTCCAATGTTTGATAGTATATCAGATTTTCAAGACGGATATGCACAAGTAATTCAGGGCAATAATAGTAATTATATAGACAAACAAGGAAGGCTTTTTTTAGAATTTAGAAACTAATATATTATAAGGGTAAAGTTAATGATATAAAATTATTTAATTTTATACTTTATACGACGTTAAAAGGAGACAAATATGAAAATACTAAATCAGTTAGCTATAATATTAGGTTTATGGGCAGTGGGAGAATATATTAGTTCATTTATACAAAATATAGTTGTTATACCGGGTAGTATTATAGGTATGATATTATTATTTGTACTTTTAAAAATTAAAATTTTAAAAATAGAAAGTATAAGTGAAGTAAGTAATTTCTTTTTAGATAATATGGCGATATTTTTTATACCAGCAGGTGTTTCTTTAATTAAATCGCTAAATCTTATAGCAAATAATATACTTGTACTAGTTATTACAATACTTATAAGTACTATTATAGTTATGTATGTAACAGGGAAACTAGTTGATATAATGATAGACAAAAAAACTAAGGAGAATTAAGGATGTATAATGTATTTGACACAGAAATTTTTGGAATAGTACTTACGATTATATTTTTTAATATAGGAATATATATACAGAAAAAAACTAAAAATCCTATATTTAATCCACTACTTATAGCTATAGTTGGAATTATATTATTTTTAATAATAACAAAAATTCCTTATGAAAGTTATAAATTAGGAGCGGATAGTATAAATTTCTTTTTAGGACCAGTTACAATTGTATTAGCAGTACCATTGTACAAGCAGTTTGATTTATTAAAAAAATATTTTATAGAAATATTAATAGGAATAAGTTGTGGTGTGATAGTATCATTTATATCTATAAAGGCAATTGGATACTTTACTAATGCTAATATTGATATAATAAATTCATTAATACCAAAATCAATAACAACTCCAATGGGAATTTCATTAACTAAAACTTTAAATGGGCTAGAAGCAATTACGGTAGTTTCAATAATATTAACAGGTATTTTAGGTGCTATTATATCTCCAGTTATTTTTAAAATTGGTAAAATAAAAAATCCTGTAGCCAAGGGAATAGCATTAGGAACTTCAGCACATGCATTAGGTACTACTAAGGCATTAGAAATGGGTGAAGTTGAAGGTGCAATGAGTGGATTAGCTATAGGTATATGTGGTACAATTACCGTAATATTAGTGCCAATTTTAATGAAATTTTTATAAATTAAAATTTATGAAATTATAAAATAAATATAAAAGCTAAAACTGTGAG
>NZ_CP048741.1:1700114-1702503 GCF_018336475.1 Romboutsia sp. 13368 | reverse complement strand
ATGTGATGTGATTTATTTTTATTATTGAAAATATTAATATATTTAAGGTTAAAATATTTTTTTATAATAAAAATATAATAAACTTGAAAAATGAGACATGAATAATTGTCTTTCTATAAACTATAAGAATAATAATGGCAAATTAAAAATATAGTAGACATACGATAAAAAGTTAATATAATATAACGTGTAATGGAAAATAAAGTATAGTATATACTTTTTAGTTTAAAGGGGAGAATGAAATGAGTAAAGTTAATACTACTGTAGAAGATAATATTTTTATAAGATACCTTATGATAATGACAGGTATGATAATAGCATGTATAGGAATAAATGGATTTATAAGACCAGCACATTTACTAAGTGGAGGAGTAGCTGGTATATCCACAGCTATAAATTATTTAACAGGAGTAAATGTAGGGTTATTGACATTTTTAATAAATATACCAATATTTATATTAGGATTTATATACTTAGAAAAGGATTTTTGTATATCGAGCTTAATTAATATGATATTATTTTCTTTATTGCTAGGATTAACTCAAAATATAGGGGGTATTATACCAGTAAGAGATATATTACTACAAAGTGTATTTGGGGGAATACTAGCTGGAATTGGATCAGGGCTAGTATTTAGGACTAAGTCATCTCAAGGTGGAACAGATATAATAGGTGCAATATTAAAATTTAAAAAAAATATAGATATGAAGGATACTACATTAACTATAAATATATTAATTGTTTTAGTGAGTGCAATGTTATTTGGAATGGATTTAGCATTATATACTTTAATAGAAATGTTTTTAAGTGCTTCTGCTATGAATTTTACAAAAGATGCAATGAACTCTCAAAAATCAGTTATGGTTATATCTAGAGAAAGTGAATCTATAGCAGGTGATATTATGAATGTTCTTAAAAGAGGAGTAACATTTTTAGAAGCAGAAGGTGCATATACAAAAGAAAGAAAAAGAATTATATACTGCATAGTATCTAGTAATGAGATACCAAAAATTAAAGAAATAGCTTTAACTTATGATAAAAGATCATTTATATCAGTGAATGATGTTACAGAAGTTAAAGGAAGAGGTTTTAAAGAAAAATATTTATAAAATAATGTATAAAATATTGAATTATAGATATAATATTTAAGGAGAGGCGAGTCTCTCAAAACTCTAGGGTAATATAACTATATCGGGTATTTATATAAAAATATAAATTACGTAAAATTGAAAATGATACATAGTGTGTAGGAGCGGGTAACTTAAGCTATTTAAGTGAATCGGAAAATGTTCTATTTTAAAAATAAAGTGTTTTTAAACACTTTATTTTTTTATAAAATAAAAATATACCTAGTAAATAAWATAAAAATATACCTAGTAAATAATATGATATATATATATAATAAATTTATTGAAGTTATAATTACTAATATTATAGGAGATACAAAAGTTATGAATTTATCTAAAGAACATTATGATATGTACAATGATTATACATCAATTATAAATAAGATAAAAAGAGAAGTTAATGCTATTATTAAAAGACAGAAAATAGCTAAAAGAAAGTCTAAAGAGGCTTCTAATGAAGAAGTTATGTATTTAGAAAAAAATAATTATAAAGAAATAGATATCATTGAAAATAAAAGTAAGGTATATAATTTTTCTAATGGAGATATATACATAGGAAAAATAGTAGATGGAAAGATGGAAGGAATAGGTTCTTACAATTTTGTAGAAGGCATAGAATATATAGGCGAATTTAAAGACAATATGAAGTGTGGTCTTGGAATATGTACATTTAAAAGTGAAAATGTATATATGGGTGAGTTTTTAGATGATACTATAAATGGAATGGGTCAGATGATATATAAAAGTAAGGATGAATATATTGGTAATTGGTTAGATGGTAAAAAACATGGCAAAGGTATATACATATGGAGAGATAATAGTATGTATATAGGTGAGTTTAAGAATAATAAGATGGATGGATATGGTGCATGCTATGATAATCATGGAAAAATAATATATGAAGGAGAATGGAAAAATAACTTAGTACACGGCAAGGGCATATATATATGGGAAGAAGGCAAAAGATACGAAGGTGAATTTTTACATGGTAAAAAACATGGAGATGGAATTTTTTATTTAAATAATGAATTAATATATGAAGGAACTTGGAAGTTTGATAAACCGTGTATATTTGATAGAAGTTTAGATGAATTATTTTCAATAAAACTTTAGCTTTATCTATAAATTTAGATAAAGCTTATTTTTTTGAATGAATGTATTATTACTTTTAATAAATTAAATACTAATTGAATATAGAATAATTATACTAACAAGTATTAATTGTTTTATAAATRTTCATTATAGATAGATAATATATAATT
>NZ_CP048741.1:1699659-1699782 GCF_018336475.1 Romboutsia sp. 13368 | reverse complement strand
TGTAAAGGATATTATGTTGATACAGTTGGAAGAAATAAAAAAGTAATTGAAGAGTATATAAAAAATCAAATACAGTAAGATATAATTCATGAACAGATGAGTTTGAAAGAATATATTGACCCG
>NZ_CP048741.1:1699469-1699654 GCF_018336475.1 Romboutsia sp. 13368 | reverse complement strand
CGGGTGAGCCAGTAAAAAAGCAAAAAAATAAACAACTTTAGTTGTAGCCAGTAATAGTATGCGGTTGGCAAACCGTTCAGTGTGTGAGTAGCACAGCCAGAAACAAAGCCTTATAGGCGTAGAGCAAACCACCCGTTTTACGGATGGTTATGATTTTAACTATTAAGATTTATTTATATAATGGA
>NZ_CP048741.1:1697229-1699267 GCF_018336475.1 Romboutsia sp. 13368 | reverse complement strand
AATGTATTATTACTTTTAATAAATTAAATACTAATTGAATATAGAATAATTATACTAACAAGTATTAATTGTTTTATAAATGTTCATTATAGATAGATAGTATATAATTATTGGAGGATGATACTTTGAAAAAAATAATTTTTATATTTTTATCTATTATATTAGTATATTCATATTATTATAAAAATAATAATTCAGAAAATTTGGAAGTAATAAACTYAACTTCATCAATAGATAAAACAAAAACAGATATTAATATAAATATAGATAATTTTAAAGATATAAAAATAGGTGATAGTAAGGATAGTATAATATCTAAATTAGGTGAACCATCGAGAATTGATTGCAGTGAATATAAATTTAAATGGTATGTATATAATAAAGATTTAAGTAAGTTTGCTATGATAGGAATAGAAGATGATACTGTAGTAGGTCTTTATAGTAATGGAATTGATAATAATGAAATAGATATAAAATTAAATTCTAATAGAGAATCAGTTAGAGATAAGTATACGCCATTAGAATATAGAAAAAAAGGCAATACTAGATATATTATAAACTCTAATGATCAATATGATATATTAGATATTGATAAAAATTATATAACAGTTTTTTATGATATACACGAAGAAAATAAAGTTTGTGGATATCAAATTATAAGTAAAAATGCAGAAAATTCCTTAAGTGGTATATATCCTAAAGATAGTGATGAATTACGAGAAAGTTTTGAATTTCAAGTAAAAGACTTAGCTAATACAGAAAGAAGTAAAAATAATTTAAATACACTATCATTTAGTGAAAAAGCAACTATTAGTTCTCGAAAGCATAGTGAAGATATGATGTTAAAGAATTATTTTGATCATACAAATAAAGAAAACAAAACTCCATTTGATAGAATGAAAAGTGAAGGAATAAATTATAAAAATGCAGGAGAGAATATTGCAGCTGGCCAAAATAGTGCAATATATGCACATCATGCTTGGATGAACTCTTTAGGTCATAGAAAAAATATTTTAGGGGATTATAAGTATATAGGAGTTGGTGTTATATTTGGAGGTTATTATAACATATACTATACTCAAAACTTTTACACATAGACAGTATGAAAGGAAGTTATAGACATGTTTAAGTACAAAAAAATTACACTTATAATCACATTAGTACTAGTTTTTCTAGGTAATTCATTTATATATGCTAGTAGTATAAATGATGAAGAAGTGTTTATAAGAAATGGGTCTAGAAATAAAAAATTAATAGCTTTAACATTTGATGATGGACCTCATCCAAAAGAAACTAATCAGGTTTTAGATGTTCTTAATAAATATAATGTTAAGGGAACCTTTTTTATAGCTGGAAAACATGCAAATTGGTACCCAGAGCCGTTAGTTAGAGCAAGTAAAGAGGGACATGAGATTGGAAATCATACATTTAATCATCCTGATATAACTCATTTAACTAATACGCAATTAGAAGAAGAGATATTAAAATGTGAAGAAATACTTGTAAAATTAACAGGAAAAAAGCCACAATTATTTAGACCGCCATATGGAAGTTATAAACAAGAAGAATTAGCATCAATTGCAAAAAAACTTAATTATAAAATAGTACTTTGGACAAGTGTTGATGCTAGAGATTGGCAAAATCCTGAAGCAGAAATTATTGCAAATAAAATAATGAATAATGCTAAAAATGGAGATATAATACTTTTACATGATTATGCAACTAATAATACTGTAGATGCGTTAGATATATTAATTCCTAAGATGATAGAACAAGGATTTGAATTTGTAACTGTATCTCAGATTATAGATAAGTAAGGTTATTACATTACTATTAAATTGTGAAATCAAATAAAAAGTTAAATATAAATAAAAATGCTATACCTATATAGGTATAGCATTTTTATTTATATTTAACTTATTTAGCACAGTTTTTGCAAGAGCATATWWAAAATATTTTGAGCAACGGACAAAGTCGTTGGCGACATGAGCGAAGCGAATTTTTTATTTGATTAAAGGGCATTTTTTACAATAATTAT
>NZ_CP048741.1:1696402-1697013 GCF_018336475.1 Romboutsia sp. 13368 | reverse complement strand
TATATTATAGCAAGACTATCTTGAAAAGGATTGATTTAATGTATAACAAAATATATGAAAGAAAAGAATTTATGATATTTCAAGTAAAAGAAGGTTATATAGTTTATAATGCTAGAAAAAGTTTTCAAGAAGGTCACACTCATCTTAAACATTTTAAAGCTGCAAAAACAGCTATAGATTTAGTTATAAGAAAAAAAATTCCAAAAACTACTCAAGGATATTATCTAACTAGCCTTATAAGGATAAGTGATGATGATTCTTATATAACTAAAATAAAAGAATTAATGGAATCAAGATCACAAAAGGGAAAAAAAGATAAGTATTATAATTCAAGACATAAAATTTAAAAAGGAGCTTATGCTCCTTTTTTACTTTATAGAAGATGTATTATTTTTATTAATATGGTTGATATCTTGATAAGTATTTTTAGATATTAAATAACTAGAGATACCTTTTTTATTATACTCTTTAAGTTTTGCTATGGCCTCATGTTTTGACATGGGAGGCGATATAGATTTATTATCATATCTTATAATAATATACTTATTCATACTTAGCCTCCAAAAAACTATAATGTTTAAGAATATTTTTTCTATTATAATAAATATTTA
>NZ_CP048741.1:1687367-1696260 GCF_018336475.1 Romboutsia sp. 13368 | reverse complement strand
GATTAAACTATGCTAGTACATTGCCATGATAAAGTGATTTTTATTATACAGGGAGGAAATATCAATGATTTTAATGATTGATAATTATGATTCATTTGTGTACAACCTAGTTCAGTATATTGGAGAATTAGGTGAAGAAGTTATTGTAAAAAGAAATGATGAAGTAACAGTAGAAGAAATAGAAAAAATAAATCCTGAAATAATAGTTTTATCTCCAGGTCCATGTTCACCAAAAGAAGCAGGAATATGTATAGATGTTGTAAATAAGTTCAAAGGAATAAAGCCTATACTTGGAATTTGTTTAGGTCATCAAACAATAGGACATGTATTTGGAGGAAGTGTAATAAAAGCACATCAACCTGTACATGGAAAAGTTCATAGTATAAAACATAATAATAAAGGTGTTTTTAAAAATCTTAATAACCCTTTAAATGTTACTAGATACCATTCATTAGTAGTAGATTTAGATTCGTTACCAGAAGAATTAGAAGTTACTGCTATGACTGATAAAAATGAAATAATGGGAATTAAACATAAAAAATATTTAATTGAAGGTGTTCAATTCCACCCAGAAGCGATATTATCAGAACAAGGTCATGATATATTAAGAAACTTTATAAAAGAGGCTAGAGAAAGGGTGGAAATATAATATGATTAAAGAAATAAATACTAAATTAAATTCATTTGAACTATTTACCATATTCAAAGATGATGAGAATAGTTTTATATTAGATAGTGCAATGGATAAACAAAAGTTAGGAAGATATTCTTTTATAAGTAGCAATCCATTTAAAATATTAAAATATAAAAATACTAAAGAAAATCCATTAGATTATTTACAAAATGAGTTAAATAAATATAAAGTTGAAAATAATACACATCTACCATTTATAGGTGGAGCTGTAGGATACTTATCTTATGATTTAGGAAATTATATAGAAAAATTACCTCGAACAGCAGTTGATGATACAAATATATATGATTTATATTTTGGATTTTATAATTGGGTAATAGCTATAGATCATTTAGAGAATAAAACATACATAGCAACGCCTAATTTAGATGTTGAAAAAGAAAATGAGATAATTAAAAATATAGAAATTAAGATAAATGAATCTGAAAAAAATGGCATAGATAATATTTGCTATGAGGAAAAAGAAGTTGAGAAAACTAGACTTACTTCAAACTTTACTAAAAATGAGTTTGAAAATGCAGTAAGAAAAGTACAAGACTATATAAGGCAAGGAGATATATATCAAGCTAACTTAACTCAAAGATTTAATGGAAAGACAACATTATCAAGTTATGAATTATATAGAGACTTAAGAAGATTTAGTCCAGCACCTTTTGGAGCATTTTTAAATTTCGAAGATAGTCATATATTATCTAATTCTCCTGAAAGATTTATAAAATGTGTAGATAGGAAAGTAGAAACTAGGCCGATAAAAGGTACAAGACCTAGAGGAAAAAATAAAGAAGAAGATTTGAAATTACAAGAAGAATTAAAAAATAGTGAAAAAGATAGAGCGGAACTTCTTATGATAGTAGATTTAGAGCGAAATGATATAGGTAGAATCTCTAAAATAGGTACTGTTAAAGTTCCTGAGCTATTTGTAATAGAGCCATATGCAAATGTAAATCACCTAGTGGCAACTGTAGTTGGAGAACTTGATGATGATAAGGACTGTATAGATGTTATAAAAGCAACATTCCCGGGGGGATCTATAACAGGTGCTCCTAAGATACGATCTATGGAAATAATAGATGAATTAGAACCTACTCAAAGAAATGTTTATACAGGATCTATAGGATATATAGGATTTGATGGGGATATGGATTTAAATATAGCAATAAGAACTATTATAAAAAAAGATGAAAATGTATATTTCCAAGTAGGCGGAGGAATGACATGGGATTCAAATCCAGAAGATGAATATCAAGAAACATTAGATAAGGCTCAATCTATAATGAAGGCATTAAGAGGTTATTATGAAGAATAATATCTCATTTGATAGTACTTTAAGCAAGTTTGGAATAGGTTTATTTGAAACTATAAAAATAGAAAACAAGCCTATAGATTTTAATTTACATATGAATAGGTTATATAATTCTGTAAGTAATTTAAATATTAAAGTTAATATAGATAGAAAGTCTTTAGAGAAAGAAGTTTTAACATATATAAAAGACAATGATATAAAAAACAAAGCTCTAAGGGTAACTTTATTTGATGAAGGATATAATATATCAATTAGAGATATTGTATATAATGATAAAATGTATGAAGACGGACTTAAATTAACTATTTCTCCTATAAAAAGAGGAAATAGCATACTTTATAGACATAAGACAACTAATTACTTTGAAAATATTTATACTAAAGAGTATGCAAATACAAATGGATTTAATGATGCAATATTTTTAAGTATGGATAACAAAATATTAGAATGTTCTATGTGTAATATATTTTTTATAAAAGATAGTAAGTTATACACACCAAGTGAGGAACTACCTATATTAAACGGTATAATGAAAAAAAGGATAGAAGATATTTGTGTTGAATTAAATATAGAAGTAATAAAAAAAGAAATACATTTAGAAGAAATTAATGATTTTGAATTTTCTTTTGTAACTAATAGTCTAATGGGAGCTATGAAGGTTAAGTTTATAGAAAATAAAAAATATAATGATGAAAATGTATTATTTACAAAAATAATAGATAAATTAAGTTAAGTATTTATTGGAGAATATATATGAAAAAAAGCATTTATCAAATTTATAATGAAGAAATTAAAGAAATAATAAATAATGAAAATACTAAAGCAATATACTTAGTAGGATCATCTAAAAATTTAGACTTAAGGGATACAAACTTAAATATAAGTGATATAGATATATTTGTTTTTGTAAAAAATGGGGATTTACAAACTAGAATAGTAAAAAAAATAGAGAATATTGAATTTGATATAAATTATTTTTCTGAAAAAGGGGTATATAAATTTATAAATAAAAAAGAATACTTTTTCTTAAAAGAAATGAAAGAACCAAAAGTTATATATGATAAAGATAAGATATCTAATGAAATAATAAATTTATGTAAGGAAAAGTTTATAGAAGGTCCTGATAAAATTTCTGAAAAAGAGATTAAGCTTTTAAAAGCTTGTATATTAGCTAAAGTAGAAGATTTAAAAGTTATAGAAAAATTTAATGACTTTGAATATCAATTTTTGACTAATTTATATTTAAAAGATATAATAGTTGGGTATTTTATTATAAATAATAAGTGGATACCTAAAGATAAAAAGTTATTTAATAGTTTAAAAGAAGAAGATATAAAAATTTATAATTTATGTAAAAAGGCTATTGAAACTTATGAATATGAAGACTTGATAAATGCTTATAAATATATATTTAAAGAACAATTATAAAGCAAGGGGGCTAACCAAATGAGTAATGTAGATAAAGATAAAATAAAAAGAGCTGTTAGAGATATACTAGAAGCAATAGGAGAAGATCCAGATAGAGAAGGATTAATAGATACTCCTGATAGAGTAGCTAGAATGTATGAAGAAATATATGCAGGACTTCATCAAGATCCAAAAGACCATTTAAAAGTTATATTCCAAGATGAAGAACATGAAGAACTAGTATTAGTAAGAGATGTACCTTTTTATTCATGCTGTGAACATCATTTAGTTCCATTCTTTGGAAAAGCTCACATAGCATATTTACCTAAAGAAGGTAGACTTACAGGTCTTTCAAAACTTGCTAGGGTGATTGAAACTTTAGCTAAAAGACCGCAATTACAAGAAAGAATAACTAAATCTGCAGCGGATATAATAATGGAAGAACTTAATCCATATGGAGTTATAGTTGTTGTTGAAGCTGAACATATGTGTATGACTATGAGAGGTGTTAAAAAGCCTGGATCAAAAACTATAACGTCAGCTGTTAGAGGGATATTTGAAAAAGATATAGCAGCAAGGGCTGAAGCTATGAGCTTAATAACTATGAAATAGTATAGGAGATATATAGTATGTTTGATTATAATAAAAGAACTTATATAATGGGTATATTAAATGTTACTCCTGATAGCTTTTCAGATGGCGGAAACTTTAATAGTGTAGATAAAGCTTTAGAACATGCTAAAGTAATGATTAATGAAGGTGCGGATATAATTGATTTAGGTGGAGAATCGACAAGACCAGGTCATGACTATGTAGATGCTGATGAAGAATTAAGAAGAGTAATACCTGTTATAAAAAAACTTAAAGAAGAACTAGATACGCCTATATCTGTAGACACATATAAAGCTAAGGTTGCAGATAAAAGTTTAAAATTAGGTGTAGAAATGATAAATGATGTATGGGGCCTTAGAAAAGACAAAGACATGGCAAGTGTTATAGCAAAATATGATGCATATGTTTGTATAATGCATAATCAAGATAATACTGAGTATCATAAGGATATAATGGAATCTATAAAAGAATTTTTATCAGAAAGTATAAATATAGCTATAGAAGCTGGAATAGATAAAGATAAGATTGTATTAGATCCAGGTATAGGTTTTGGTAAAACATATGAACAAAATTTAGAAGTATTAAAGAGATTAGGAGAATTAAAATCATTAGGATATCCGATACTTCTTGGTACTTCTAGAAAATCAGTAATAGGAAATACTCTAGATTTGCCACCAAAAGAAAGAGTAGAAGGAACTATAGCGACTACTGTTTTAGGAGTAAGAGATGGAGTAGATATTGTAAGAGTCCATGATGTAGAGAAGAATTTAAGAGCTGCTAAAATGGCTGATGCTATATACAGACGATAGTAAGAACGAGAAAAGGAGTATATAGGTGATGAAAAAAAACCTATTTGATAGAAACTTAAAAATAGAAATTACGACGGATAATAAAACATTAACTGTAAAAGAAGATAAAATTATAATAGCAGGACCATGTGCAATTGAAAGTTATGACCAATTACTTAAAACGGCACAGTTTGTAAAAAGTAAAGGTGCAAATGTATTAAGAGGTGGTGCATATAAACCAAGAACATCTCCTAATTCATTCCAAGGATTAAAAGAAGAAGGTCTTGAAATATTAAAAGCAGTAAAAAAAGAAACAGGAATGGCTGTTATAACAGAGTTAATGGATATAAGAGAGCTTGACAAATTATATGAAGTGACAGATATAATTCAAATAGGTTCTAGAAATATGCAAAACTTTAACTTACTAACAGAAGTTGGTAAACAAGACAAACCTGTTATGTTAAAAAGAGGTCTTTCTTCTACTATAGGTGAATGGATAGGTGCTGCTGAATATATAGCTATAGAAGGTAATAGTAAAATTATAATGTGTGAAAGAGGTATAAGAACATATAATGATTATACAAGAAATACATTAGATTTAGCTGCTGTACCTATTATACAAAAAGAAACAGGCCTTCCTGTGGTAGTTGATCCATCTCATGGTACAGGTGTTAGATATTTAATAAAGCCTATGTCTATTGGAGCATTTGCAGTTGGAGCTGATGGGATCATGGTTGAGGTACATCCAGAGCCAGAAAATGCACTATCAGATGGGATGCAATCACTTAACTTTAATGAATTTGAAGATTTAATGAATAATATAAAATAAATTATAAAAAAGAGGCAATTTGCCTCTTTTTTATTTAAAAAAGTATTAAATATTAAAAAATTTGTAAATACTTAATTATAGATAAATACATGATAAAATATATTGAAAAAAAAATTTTTTAAAAAAAAGAAGGAATTTAACAAAAAAAGTCGAATTATGAATAATGAGCATTTGACAAATTTGCAATATAATGTAAAATAGATATGTTAAGATAAAAAACACCCAAAGGTGATAAAATGAATGATATAAAAGATATTATAGAAGAAATAAAGAGTAGATGTGATATAGCTAGTATTATATCTAGCTATATAAATATAAAACCATCAGGGTCAAATTATAAGGGATTATGTCCTTTTCATGGCGAAAAAACGCCATCTTTTTACATCAATACATCAAAACAGATTTATAAATGTTTTGGATGTGGAGAAGGTGGAGATGTTATAAATTTTATAATGAGAATTGAAAATTTAGATTTCATGGATGCAGTGAAATTACTAGCAGATAGATGTGGCGTAGAAATCAATACACATGTTGATGAATCTACTAAAGAAAGAATAGAAAAATCTAAAAAATTTCAAGACATACATGTAGAAGCAGCAAGGTTTTATTTTTCAAATCTTATAAAAAGTAAAAATCCAGGATATGAATATCTAAGAAAAAGAGGATTAGATGATAAGATAATTAAAAGGTTTGGTTTAGGATATTCACTAGATTCTTGGAATTCTCTAATGAATTATCTGATATCCATAGGTTATAAAAATGAAGATTTAATCGAATGTGGTTTATTTGGATATAAAAGCGAAACTAAAAAGATTTATGATAAATTCAGAAATAGAGTGATGTTTCCTATATTTGATTATAGAGGAAATGTAATAGGATTTGGTGGAAGGGTTTTAGATGATTCACTACCTAAGTATCTAAATTCACCAGATACATTAATATTTAATAAAAGACAAAATTTATATGGATTAAATTTTGCAAGAAAAGAAATAAAAGATAGAAGTGTAATACTAGTAGAAGGATATATGGATTTAATATCACTTCATCAATATGGAATAAAAAATGTAGTAGCTACTTTAGGAACTGCATTAACAGAGGGACAAGGAAGTCTAATAAAAAGATATGCAGATACTGCTATTATATCATATGACTCAGATGAAGCAGGTATTAAAGCAACCTTAAGAGCTATTGAGATTCTTAATAAATTAGATATTAATGTAAAAGTATTAAATTTAAAAGAATGTAAAGATCCAGATGAATTTATAAGAAAATATGGAGTTTCAGAGTTTGAAAAACAAATTAAGAACTCAATTCATTCTATAAAATATAAAATAGATAATTTAAAACGAAATTTTAATATACAAAAAGATGAAGAACGAGTAAAATTTGCAAAAGAAGCATCAAAGATAATAAAAGAAATAAAAAGTCCAGTAGAAGTTGACTATTATACTAAATACTTAAGTGAACAAATAGATATAAGTGTTGAATCTATTAAAAAAGAAGTATATGGAAAATATTACAATGGCGCTCAAAATAAAAATAATAAATATATAAATAAAAAAGAAGAAAAGATAATTGAAAAGCCAAAAGCTATTAAAAAAGGAAAGCTATTAGTAGAAGAAAATCTTATAAAAATAATGTTAGAAAATAAAAAATATAGAGATATTATTTTATTGAAAATAAATGAAGAAGATTTTTTAGAAAATGATAGTAAAGAAATTTTAAATTGGTTAATTAAAAATAAAGATTTGGACAAAATAACTATTGACAAAATTAAAAGTTTAAACATATCCGAAGAATATATTAAAGGATTAGAAAGTATATCTTTAGATAATATGGACTTAAATAACATTAAAAATATAGATGAAATAATTAAAAATATAAAGAAAAATAGTCTTAATGAAAAAATTAATATTTTATTACAAGAACAAATTGATATTGAAAAGAATAAAGACACTAAAGATGCGAAAGAGGTAGATTCTAAAATTATGGAAATAGCTTTAAAAATAGTTGAAATAAGAAGACAGTTACAAAGGTTATAATGAAGGGAGGTCTAAGTATGGAGAATAAATCAAATAAAAAAGAATCGAAAAGAATGACAGCTAAAGGATTAATAGAAAAAGGAAAAAAACAAGGATCTCTTACTCTTGCTGAAATAATGGAAGCTTTTTCAGAAACTGAATTAGATAAAGATCAAGTTGAAAATCTTTATGAAACTTTAGGTAATCTAGGCATAGAAGTTATCGAAAATAAAACTGATAAAGCTGAAATAGATTTTCAACAAGAAGATGACTTAGATTTAGAAGGATTAGATGAAAGTATAGTAAAAGATGATACTCCTATGGAAATAGAAGAAATAGATTTATCTTTACCAAAAGGTATAAGTATAGATGATCCTGTCAGAATGTATTTAAAAGAAATCGGAAAAATACCTTTATTAAAGCCACATGAAGAAGTTGAATTAGCTAGAAGAATGCATGAAGGTGATGAATTAGCTAAACAAAGGCTAGTAGAAGCTAACTTAAGATTAGTTGTAAGTATAGCTAAGAGATATGTAGGTCGTGGGATGCTTTTCTTAGACTTAATACAAGAAGGAAACTTAGGTCTTATAAAGGCTGTTGAAAAGTTTGATTATGTAAAAGGATTTAAATTTAGTACTTATGCAACATGGTGGATAAGACAAGCTATAACTCGTGCTATAGCAGACCAAGCAAGAACTATAAGAATACCTGTTCATATGGTTGAAACAATAAATAAATTAATAAGAGTATCAAGACAATTACTTCAAGAGCTAGGAAGAGATCCAAAACCTGAAGAGATAGCTAAAGAAATGGATATGACAGAAGATAAAGTAAGAGAGATCATGAAGATAGCTCAAGATCCAGTATCGCTTGAAACTCCTATAGGAGAGGAAGAAGATAGTCATTTAGGAGACTTTATACCAGATGATGATGCTCCAGCACCAGCAGAAGCTGCAGCATACTCTTTATTAAAAGAGCAAATAGAAGATGTATTAGGTTCTTTAAATGAGAGAGAACAAAAAGTATTAAAATTAAGATTTGGTCTTGAAGATGGACGTGCTAGAACTCTTGAAGAAGTAGGTAAAGAGTTTGATGTTACAAGAGAGAGAATAAGACAAATCGAAGCTAAAGCATTAAGAAAATTAAGACATCCAAGTAGATCTAAAAAGCTTAGAGACTACTTAGATTAAGATAAATAAAAATTCGCCTTATGGGCGAATTTTTGTATCATATAGAAAA
>NZ_CP048741.1:1682157-1687323 GCF_018336475.1 Romboutsia sp. 13368 | reverse complement strand
AAATTCGYCTTATGGGCGAATTTTTGTATCATATAGAAAACTTATTTACAATTAAGTTGAGTAATAGCTACTTATTAAGAAAGGACATTACATATGAAATTAACAGATAGATTATTAAAAATAGCTAGTTTAGTTACAAAAGGAAAAAGAGTTGCAGATATAGGAACTGACCATGGATATATCCCAGTATATTTATTAAATAAAGGACATGTAGATTTTGCTATACTTGCAGATGTAAACAAAGGTCCATTAGAAAATGCAAGAAGTGAAGTTAGACATAATAATTTAAGTGATAAAGTTGATTTAAGATTAGGTTCAGGTATAGAAGTACTTAATGAAAATGAAGTAGATGAAGTAATAATTGCTGGTATGGGTGGGATATTAATAAGTGAGTTATTAGAAGCTAAAAAAAATGTAGCTCATAGTTTAGATAAATTAATATTACAACCTATGCAAGCACAAGATGAGCTTAGAAAATATCTTTTAAATAATGGATATGAAATATTAGATGAAGTTTTAGTTAAAGAAGACTTTAGAATATATGAAATAATTGTAGCTAAATATACTTCAGTAAATACTGTTGTTGAAGATGATATATATTATGAAATTGGTAAGAAACTTATAGAAAATAAAGATCCATTAGTAAATGAATTAATAGATAAAAAAATATTTATGTATAACTCGATACTAAAAAAATTAGAAGGTAAAACTGGCGAAGAAATAGAGAAAAAAATAAAAATGAGTACTGATAAAATATCAAAGCTTGAAAATTTAAAAATATAAAATCTAGGGGGATAATATGTTACTAAAAACACTTATAAAAAAGATAGAATCAAAGTATCCATTAAGCTTAGCATATGATTGGGATAATGTAGGTCTTTTAGTTGGTGACTTTGATATGGAGGTTAATAAAGTACTAGTTGTACTTGAAGCAAATGAAAAAGTTATAGATGAAGCTATAGAAAATAATATAGACTTAATAATAACACATCATCCATTTATATTTAAAAAGATGAACAAGATAAATACTCAAGATTTCAAAGGAAAGCTTATACATAAACTTATAAAAAATGATATAGCACTTTACTCTATGCATACTAATTTTGATATAGCTTATGATGGTTTAAATGATTATTTTATGAAGTTAATGGGATTTGAGAACTCAAAAGTATTAGATGTAACTAATACTGAAGTTTTATATAAATTAGCAGTATATGTACCTAATTCTCATATAGATAAAGTAAAAAGTGCTTTATATGATGCAGGAGCAGGTTATATAGGGAATTATAGTCATTGTAGTTTTTCAACTCAAGGTATAGGTAGTTTTAAGCCTCTTGAAAATACTAATCCTTATATAGGTAATATAGGCGAAATAGAGCTAGTTGAAGAAGTTAAAATAGAAACTATAGTACCACAAAGATATTAGGKGGAGTTATAAGTTCTATGTTAAAAGCACATCCTTATGAGGAAGTTGCATATGATTTATATAAACTTGAGAATAAAGGAAGTTCTGTAGGTCTTGGAAGAATTGCCACATTAAATGAAAGTATTTCTCTAAGAGAGCTTTCTATAATTATWAAACAGAAATTAAATATGGAACACATTAGAGTTACAGGAAACCTTAATGATAAAATAAGTAAAGTAGCAGTAGTTACTGGTTCTGGAGCAGATATGTTTAAAAAAGCTCAAAGAAACGGAGCTGATGTTTTAATAACAGGTGATATGAAATATCATGATGCTCAAGATGCTTTAGATATAGGTATGAATGTAATTGATTGTGGTCATTTTGATACGGAAAATATATTTAAAGATGCAATAAGTATATACTTAACAAATATTGAAGAAATAGATGTTATAAAAAGTGATATAGATTTAAATCCATTTAAAATAATATAAAGAACTTACACAAAATACCTGTAATTAATAATAATTACAGGTATTTTTATAATTATTAATTATTTTGTAAAAGTTTCTTTACTTCATAAACTGCTGATTCTATCAATATATTAGCTTGTTCTGAGGTTATTTTATTATTAGTTAATTCTAATAATTTAGATAATGCTAAATCTTTTTTATCTAATCCAGTAAGTTCTGGATTAAGCTGTTCTATAGCCATAACAATTTTCTTTGAAATATCGTAGTAATCTTGAAGTTTCTGACTTTCTATTCTTTGATTTAGATAAGTTATTACAAAACCTATACCAACAGTAATAATAAAAGTTATTATTGTTAACAATAAATTAAATAAGTGAGGATACATAAGAAAAGCACCATCCTTAATTTAATGTAAAAAATTGAAATTTAAAAATAGTATCATTTTTATTTGAATAATACAAATACTATTAATACAATATATGACATTTAAGAAGGAGAAGTGCTATGGAAAAATATTTAATAAAAAGAAAAATTGATACAGAAATATGTGAAAATAATAAAAAAATAGCTATATATGCAGGTGTTGGGATAGCTGCACTAGGAGCATATTTTGCCTATAAGACATATAAAAAAATAAAAAATAATCAAGAAGAAATGCAATATATTGACAATGAAAATTATGAAATAAATAACTTAAGGGATGATTTAGAGGATAAGGAGTTAAAAGAAAAAATTGATGAATTTAATTCTAGACGAATTTCTAGTGAAAACTGTGAAGATGCAGAGCAAAATGAAGTAAAACAATATGTAGATTCTATGAAAGAAGATAAAGAAAATGTAAATATAAATGAAAGTGAATATAATAAAGAAAAATATGATGAATATGATGAATAAAAGATAAAAAGGCTAATAGCCTTTTTATTTTTTAGGTGGATTNAAGAGCAACCATAATTATAAATATAAAAGCTTAGTCCTTTGACTAAGCTTTTATATTTTCTAATGTCCTGTTAAATCACTTTCGTTAAATTTGTCTTGGAATTTTTGTGTAAGTTTGTTTATTGGTTTCTTTAATAATACTGCAAATAATATAAATATTATAATGTATATAGCTAAAGCACATATATCTTTAGTTAAGTTTGGCATATATATTCCACCTATTGTTTCACGAAGAGCAGAAATTGCATATGTGAAAGGTAGTAGTGGATTAACCATTTGAAAAAATTCAGGAGTAACTTGTATAGGGAATGTTCCTCCAGAACCTGCAACTTGTATAACTAGTAGTATAACTCCAAATGCTTTTCCTATGTTTCCAAACACAGAAACTAAAGAGTATACGATGCTTGTAAATACAATACTTGTAAATACTGATAATAGTATAAATAAAGGGATATTAAGTACTTGAGCTTTTAGTAAATATATATCTCCTAAACTTACGATGAGAGATTGAATTATTGTTAATGTTAAGATTGTAAGGCCTCTACCAAAATAGATTTCATTTGCTTTATAATCACCATGAACATTTGTAGAAAGTAAAGACATTAGAAGTAATATGCCTACCCATAAAGATAAAACTGTATAAAATGGTGTCATAGCTGAACCATAATTTTTTATAGGGTATAGTCTTTTTTCTACTAAATCAACAGGCTGCTTTAAGAAGTCAGAACGCTCTATAACATCACTCTTAAGTAGGGATATAACTTCCTTTACATCATTACTATTATTTATTTTACTTATAGAATCTACTAAGTTATCAACTACAGATTTAGCATATGGTAACTTGTCTTTTATAAATGCGGAGCCTTCTTCAGCATCACCAGTGAAGGATAAAACATTACTTAAAATATCTTCGACAGCAGGTAATTTTTTTTCTGCACTATCTAGAATTTCGATTACATTATCAGCAACTTTAAATCCATCATCTACAATATTGTTTATTGGCTCTTGTATTTTTGAATCAAAGTTATTTAATAGAGATGATGTTATTGTATTTACATCTTCAGTAATTTTTAATAAATTATTTAAATTAGTTAAAGGAGGTGTTTGTCCATTGGCGACTTGACTTTTTATAGATTCTAGATAACTTATTGAAGAATTTAATTTAGAACTTATGCTATTTAAGGAATCTATTGAACTACCTAATTGACTGCCAGGGACTAGTTTATTCAATTTTACTAAGAAGTTACTTAAAGTATCACTAGTAGATGCTAAATCTGATAACTTAGTAGATAAATTATCTATAAGTTGTGGTGCAGACTCTGAACCTTTATTTATAGCATCTATTAAGTTTGAAACTGAATTTTTAGCATTTAATGATATTTCTGATATTAATCCTAAATCATTTTTTATAATAGGAGACAATTGAGATAATCCTGTTTTTGAATCGCTTAAAAAGCTTTTAACATCAGATGATAAATTTTTAGAATTAGTTATAGTTTCTTTTATAAGAGGAATATCCTTTTGTATATCTTTAACTATATCTGCCACCTTATCAGTTGTATTAACTGCTGTATTAACGACATTATCTATATTTTTAAATTTTCCTTGAACTTCGATTAAATTATTTTCTAAGGTAGATAACTTTGGTAATTGATTTTCAAGTTCTATACCAAGTTCTTTAAATACAGATAAAACAGTTTCACTCACTGTTTTTACAACAGTTTCATTTACTTCTGTTTGTATAGTTGTAGCACCTGTATTTGTTATTTTAGGAGCTACAGCATTTAATTTTTCATTTACAGTATATATTATAGTGCCTTTTTTTATATCTTTTGAAACTAAAGAAGTTAAATTTTCAGAGAAATTTGAAGGTATTTCTATGTATGCATAATATTTACCACTATTTACACCGTCTAATGCATTTTTGATATCTACAAACTTCCAACCTAAACTCTTATTATTTTTAAGCTTTTTTATTAATTCATCTCCGATATTTATATTTTTATTTAAAACTGTTGCTCCTGCATCTTTATTTACAACTGCAACAGCAATGTTTCCAGTATTGCCGTATGGATCCCATGAAGCTTTTATATTAAACCATGCATAAAGTGATGGTAAAATACAAAGGCCAAGTATAATTACCAATAAAGCCTTGTTAGTGAAAATATCTTTTAAGTCATTTTTATATATTTTAAGAATGTTTTTCACTTAAATCACCTCCGTAGTTAAATAGAGTTAAAAATACAGTTTTATACCAAAAATTTTTTTATAAAAATTAATTTATTTAATAATAGTCTATGTAATTTAAAGGATTTTATCGTATGTATATAAAATAAAAGAAGTAAGCAAACAATA
>NZ_CP048741.1:1680563-1682109 GCF_018336475.1 Romboutsia sp. 13368 | reverse complement strand
ATTTTATCGTATGTATATAAAATAAAAGAAGTAAGCAAACAATAGCTTACTTACTTCTTTAAAATCCAAATAAATTTGAAATAATATGAGTATGTTCATTTAATATATTTAATCCTATTAATACTAAAATAATACCACCTATTATTTGAGCAGAGTCTTTTAGTACAGAACCAATTTTTTTGCCAATTATAACTCCTATAAAACAAACTATGAATGTTATAACACCAATAGATATACAAATAGGAATTATATCGATATTTAAAAATGCAAATGTAACTCCAACTGCTAGAGCATCGATACTAGTTGCAATTGATAAAATTATAAGTTCTTTATTATTTAAATATGTAGAGTTAGTTTCATTATCATCATCACCATTAATAGTTTCTATAATCATTTTTATACCTAGAAAACTTAATAAAATAACTGCTATCCAATGGTCTATGCTTCTTATGTAAAGTTCAAAGTTCATACCAAATAGCCAACCTATAAGGGGCATAATTGCTTGAAATAAACCAAAGAAAAATGCAATTTTAATTGCGACAGATAAGTTTATTTTTTTTAAAGTTATTCCTTTTGTAACAGATACAGCAAATGCATCCATAGAAAGAGCAAATCCAGTCAATATTACACTAAAAACTCCCATATAATTCCTCCTTAAAACTTGTACTAAGATAAGTATATATTAAGTTTAATATTATATGCATAAAATAAATTATTTTAATAAAATTTATAAATTATTATTTGTAATATTAAAAAATGATTTTACACTTAGGTAAAATATGAATGCATCTTTGAAATTCTTTAAATCTAAATTAAGTTGTTCTTTAATTTTTTCTAGTCTATAGGTTAATGTATTTCTATGTAAAAATAGTACATTCGATGTTTTTGATATATTTAAACCATTTTCTATAAAGTTTATACCAGTTGTAAGTAAGTTTTCATCCATGTTTTTAATAGTATCAAACTTTATTAAAGAAGAAAGTTGTTTATCGTTACTTGTAATGTGTGCAAGTCTATATATTATTAAATCATTTAAGGTTATAAATTTACTTATATTATCTTTAATTATAATATTTATTAACTCATTAACTAAATTTGATTTAAAATCAAGTTCATCAATTGATGTTATTTTATCTAAATATATAATATGAGTTTTTGAATATGTTTCAGACTCTATTATTATAGGAGTGGTACAATTTATATCTAATATATTATCTGAAATTAATAAAACATAATTATTATGTTTGTATATTTGTATATCTTCATATAGATTATTTAGTATATCTTTTAATGAATCAAAGTCTAAATTTTGCTGATTAAATAAATAGCAATATCCATTTACATGAGTTAGTATATTATTTTTTAAAAACTCTACAATATAGGTAGTATTGTTAAAAGTAACTAGATTTTGATTAGAACTAATTTTTTCGTTATTATATTTAAAAATATTAATTTTTTTATTAGTTTCTTTTTCAAAAAACTCTATTAAGTCTTGCATAATTTACCCCCAAAAAATTATGATAAAAAGAGTAAGATGATTAATCAC
>NZ_CP048741.1:1678580-1680539 GCF_018336475.1 Romboutsia sp. 13368 | reverse complement strand
TAATTTACCCCCAAAAAATTATGATAAAAAGAGTAAGATGATTAATCACCTTACTCTTTTAATATAGCACTAACTTAAATTATTTTGAAGTTACTTTTATTTTTTCATCTCTTATAGCTACTTGAGTTTCTTTATCGAATATATGAATTCTATGCTTATCCATAGCAAGCTTTAATTTATCTCCTATATTTAACTTGTATCTACCATCAAATCTTGCAGTTATATCATGGTTTCCTGCTTTTAAATAAGCATATATCTCTGCACCCATAAGTTCTCCAAGCTCAACATTAGCTTCAAAAGTACTATCTAAACTATTATCAACAAATATATCTTCTATATGTATGTCTTCAGGTCTTATACCTAAAACAACTTCTTTACCTATATATCCATTAGATTTTAAGCATCCACAATCACCAGCATTTAATTTTATACTTAAAGCATCGTTTTGTGCATATATTTCTCCATCTTTTTCTACTAACTTAACATCTATAAAGTTCATTTGAGGAGCTCCTATAAATCCTGCAACGAACATATTATTTGGAGTATCATATATATCTTGAGGTGTATCTATTTGTTGAACTACACCATCTTTCATAACAACTATTCTATCAGCCATAGTCATAGCTTCTACTTGGTCATGTGTAACATATATAAATGTAGTACCAAGTGATTTATGTAATTTAGTTATCTCAGTTCTCATTGCTGTTCTAAGTTTCGCATCTAGGTTTGATAAAGGTTCGTCCATTAAGAAAACTTTAGGATTTCTAACTATAGCACGTCCAAGTGCAACCCTTTGTCTTTGACCACCAGATAAAGCTTTTGGTTTTCTATCTAGTAAATGACTTAAGTCAAGTATTTTAGCAGCTTCTTGAACCTTTTTGTCTATTTCATCCTTAGGCATTTTTCTAAGTTTTAAAGCAAATGCCATATTATCATATACACTTAAGTGAGGATATAGAGCGTAGTTTTGGAAAACCATAGCTATATCTCTATCTTTAGGATCTACATCATTTACTAATCTATCTCCTATGTATAATTCGCCATCACTTATATCTTCAAGACCAGCTATCATTCTTAGGGTAGTTGATTTACCACATCCAGAAGGGCCAACTAAAACTACAAATTCCTTATCTTCTATATCTATATTTACATTTTTTACTGCATTAAATCCATTATCATAAGATTTGCATATATTTTTTAAAATTACCTCTGCCATAATATTTATCCCCTTTTATTAAATATTTTAATTAAAATTAATTATAAATAAATAGTAGTATAAAAGTGTTTTCCTTATAATGTTTATATTGACTAAAAAACTTTGTATATATTTTACAAAGGCATTTTAATAATATACTTACTAAATAAGAAAAATAAAAATTAAAAAATTATTCACATAACTACTTTAATAATTGAAGTTAAGTAAATTTTGAGTATATAATAATGAAGTAGATAAATTTTTAAGATAGGTAATATATCTTAAAATGACTATTTATTATATAAGAAGTAGTCAATATTTCTTAATAGAAGGTAGTAGAAATACTTTTAAACATGATATTATTGATCTATAAAAATAAATTTTTATTTTCTAGACATAGTTATATAACTATTGTAATATATAATATAGTGGTTAATTTGACACAAAATGGAGGAGATTATATATGTYTTTAGCACAAAATACAGATGCAGCTACTGATAAAGTTATAAAAAATATTGAAAATTTAGAGCATATAGATTTTAGTAAAATAAAAATGAGTTCATTATTAGAAAAATTAATAGAGTGGACAGCAACTACAGGATTTAAACTTATAATAGGGGCGTTAATAATATCTATTGGGTTTAAGTTAATTAATAAGTTTGTTGGTAGATTTATTTATGTTTTAGAGAAAAAAGATGTTGATATAACTCTTAGTAAATTCTTAAAATCACTTATAACTGTTGGACTTAAAATAATTCTTGTTT
>NZ_CP048741.1:1676900-1678035 GCF_018336475.1 Romboutsia sp. 13368 | reverse complement strand
TAGATAGGTAATATATCTTAAAATGACTATTTATTATATAAGAATTAGTCAATATTTCTTAATAGAAGGTAGTAGAAATACTTTTAAACATGATATTATTGATCTATAAAAATAACTTTTTATTTTCTAGACATAGTTATATAACTATTGTAATATATAATATAGTGGTTAATTTGACACAAAATGGAGGAGATTATATATGTTTTTAGCACAAAATACAGATGCAGCTACTGATAAAGTTATAAAAAATATTGAAAATTTAGAGCATATAGATTTTAGTAAAATAAAAATGAGTGCACTATTAGAAAAATTAATAGAGTGGACAGCAACTACAGGATTTAAACTTATAATAGGGGCGTTAATAATATCTATTGGGTTTAAGTTAATTAATAAGTTTGTTGGTAGATTTATTTATGTTTTAGAGAAAAAAGATGTTGATATAACTCTTAGTAAATTCTTAAAATCACTTATAACTGTTGGACTTAAAATAATCCTTGTTTTACCTGTCTTAGGATACTGGGGAATAGAATTATCTGGTATTGCAGCATTAGTTGCATCAGCAGGGGTTGCTATAGGTTTAGCGCTTCAAGGAAGTTTATCTAACTTTGCGGGAGGATTTATAATATTATTTATAAGACCTTTTAAAGTAGGAGATTACATAGAAACAGCAACATATGGTGGGACTGTAGAACAGATAGGATTATTTTATACTCAATTAGTAACAATTGATAATAAACAAATTTTAATACCAAATGGAACTTTATCTAATGGAAGTTTAATAAACTATTCAGCAAAGCCAACTAGAAGGGTAGATTTAATTTTTAGTGTAGGATATGAAAATGATATAACTCATGTTAAAGAAGTCTTAAATAAAATAGTAGAGAGAAATAAATTAATATTAAAAGATCCAGCGCCATTTGTAGCAGTAAGTGCACATAGTGCAAGCTCAGTAGACTTTATAGTTAGAGCTTGGTGTAATACAGAAAATTATTGGAGTATATATTATGATTTATTAGAAGAAGTTAAAATAACATTTGATAAAGAAAACATAAGTATACCTTACCCACAAATGGATCTTCATTTAAAAGAAGCTCTTAAAAAATAGTTAAAAGGCTAGTACATATTTATAGGTACT
>NZ_CP048741.1:1676807-1676895 GCF_018336475.1 Romboutsia sp. 13368 | reverse complement strand
GTTTATTTTTATGTTAAAATATATTGAATAAGTGTTAACGTAAATTAAAAATTATATAGATTRATATAGAAATTTGTTTTGAGGAGTA
>NZ_CP048741.1:1674785-1676802 GCF_018336475.1 Romboutsia sp. 13368 | reverse complement strand
TTTTAGTTAATATAACAAATTTAAAWATAAATAATGTATACTAAAATTATTAAATATTATAAGGAGAAATACTTATGGAATATATTCAAAATTTATATTATATATCACAAGACTATTGGATTTTAACAATGTTAGTCGGTTTAGTTACTTGTTTTATTGAAAGTTTTATACCTGTATTACCTTTAATAGGTATTGTAACTGGAAATGCGATAATTTTAGGATTATTTAAAGGGATGATAATATCCTGGATAGGTTCAAGTTTAGGTACTATAGGATTATTTTCATTAGTTAAAATATTTAAAAATAATATGCATATAAAAAAGTTTAAAAATAAAAGAGTAAATAAAATTATAGATTGGATTAATAGACAAGGATTTAAATTATTATTTATAGTATATTGTTGTCCATTTATACCAGGATTTCTAGTTACTATAGCATCAGCACTAAGTGATAGACATACAAAAAGCTTTGTGCCTGCTATGTTATCTGGAAAATTTGTTATGTTTTTAGTTATAAGTTATCCAGCTAGTGATATAATTAGTTTTATAAGAAATCCAATAAAGATAGCATTCTTTGTACTTTTAGTATTTTTAGCTTGGAAGATAGGTAATAAAGTTAATAATAGATTAGATATAAATGAATAATAGATTAGGATATAGATTTTATATTAATATATAAAATCTATATCCTAATAAAAATATAACTATAAAATTCAAAATCTTACATATTAATTTTTCTGTCTTAGAACCAGTTTTTAGTGGCATTACTGAAAAATTAATATCTATTGGATAAAGTAGTTCTACACCTTCTTTTGTGAATAAATCTAATATTGTATGAGATAAACAACCTATTATACATCCACTAAATGAGGATATAAAAACTATATTATTATCTGTATAACTTAATATTATTCTAGAAAAACAACATAGCAGATATAAAAATAGTAGACTATGAGTAAAACTTCTATGTCTAAATCTTGATCCAAAGACTTTATATACTGTAGGGAATGTTTTACTTGCATAAGAGCCACGCATATCTATATCTGGAATTAATGAACCTATATATGAAAAAGCTATATATATAATTAATAATATTAGTCTATAAATAGGTTCATAAGTAAATAAATATTTATTATCAATTAAAGGTAACATTAATAGTGCAAATAAATAGCCACCCTTTATATGAGTTTCTTTTACCATTAGTCCTCCTATGATGATAAGTACATGATGATTTACTTAATTATATAGGAAATATGAAAATTTTACAAATTATACTATTTAATATTATTATAATTTGAAAGAGCTTTATCCCAATTTACTACGTTAAACCAATTATCTATATAATTACCTCGATTATTTTGGTATCGAAGATAATATGCATGTTCCCACACATCTATTCCTATAATAGGTTTTAAGTTTTGGCTTATAGGTGTATCTTGATTTTGTGTTTTTATTATACATAAATTTCCGTTATTATCAGATACAAGCCATGCCCATCCAGAACCGAAAACATCTAGTGCAGCTTTTTTAAATTCTTCTTTAAATTTATCAAAAGAACCAAAATCTCTATTTATAGATTTTTCAAGTTCACCAGAAGGACTTGTTTTTTTATTAGTCATTATATCAAAGAAAAATTCATGATTATAAGCTCCACCACCATTATTTTTTATTGTTTGACAAACACTTTCAGGGAGAGAATCTAAGTTAGTTAATAAGTCAGTTAAGCTATAAGAGTATAAGCTAGGGTATTTTTTTATAGCATCATTTAATTTATCAACGTAATTTTTGTAATGCTTGTCATGGTGAATTATCATAGTTTCTTTGTCTATGTATGGTTCTAATGCATCATATGAGTAGCTTAATGGTTTAACTTCAAATGGTTTAAATTCTGGTGCAAAACMTAAGGAATTAGAAGTTGTTAAAAATATAAATAAAAATGATAATACTGCTGATAATAATTTTTTCTTCATAAAATCACCTCTTATAGTAGTATGCTTAAAATAAGATAAAAAAATTTA
>NZ_CP048741.1:1671897-1674755 GCF_018336475.1 Romboutsia sp. 13368 | reverse complement strand
ATTTTAAAATATRTTTTTGGAGTATAATTATTTAGTAATAAAAGATAAATAACTATACAAAAAAAGAGTACAAAATGTACTCTAGTTATTACTTAACGCCCATTATTCCAGATACTAAAATATCAGTATCAGCCCCTAAGAAATAATCATTTATATTTATTGAATTAAGTACTTCTTTTAAATTATTTTCTTCATGTTTTGTATTTATTAATAAATTCTCAACATTAGAAATATCACATTTACCAAAGAAATCTCCAAAGAATTTTATATCTTTTATAATGCCTTTATCAACATTTAAGTTGAATTCTACATTTCCACCAGGGTATTTTAATTCATTATAAAGTGCGTATTTAGGAGAATTTCCAAAGTTCCACTCCCAAGTATTATACTTTTCTTCAACTAATTTATTTATATTTTTTATATCTAACTCACTTAAAGTATAATATTTGTTATCTACATTTGTTTTCTCTAGATAATCCATTACCATATCTTTAAATTCTAAAACATTCATAGGTTCTTTTAGATGCTCACTTATATTAGTTACACGAGATTTTATAGATTTAACCCCTTTACCTTCAAATTTTATAGGTTTAGCTTTTAAAGCTTTTGAAAGATCAGCTATTTGAGATGAAAATAATAATGTACCATGGTGCATAACCTTATTTTTATAATTGTATTGAGCATTTCCTGAAAACTTAGACCCATCTATTAATAAGTCATTTCTTCCAGAAAACTCTGCATTTATATCTAATGTCTTTAAAAGGTCTATTATAGGTTGAGTAAATCTTTTGAAATCACTAAAACTGTCATTATTATTTGCTATAAATGTAAAGTTTATATTTCCTAAGTCATGAAATACAGCGCCACCACCTGATTGTCTTCTAACAACAGGAATAGAGTTTTCTTTAACATAATCTAAGTTAATCTCAGATAGTGTATTTTGATTTTTACCTACAATTACAGAACTTTCATTTCTCCAAAGTATAAACATATCTTCATCAAAATTTTTAAGAAGATATTCTTCCATAGCTAAATTGAAGTATGGATTAGTTTTTTCATTATAAATTAGTAACATAACATCTCTCCCTTAAAATGTATATAAAATTACATTATTAGGTAAATGGTAGCAGATAATAATAGGGTTATCAATATATTTAAATAGGGRGATTAAAATATATTATTGTCTATATTAGGTAAGTTATTATTNNNNATAGGGAGATTAAAATATATTATTGTCTATATTAGGTAAGTTATTATTATGAATACTATTATTTAAACTGATAAATAATAGTATATTAAATTAAAGCATAGTAAAAAATAATACAAAATTATAGAATTTATAGATTTCAATTTTATAAGGAGAGTAGTATGGCTTACGTCAATTTTAAAGAAGAAAAATTTAAAGGAAAAATTCAAATTGAAAAAAGAAAAAAGAATAATGAAAAGTTATATCAATATATAATAAAACATAAAGATAGTTTAAATGGAATTTATCCTAATTTAAAATATAGTTTTAAAAAAATAATAGATGAATATATAGGTAAAAAAGGAATATTAGGAGAAGAAAATTTCAAAGAAATAATAAGTGAAGATATCGTATGTTCTAAATTTATAGATTGTAAATTTAATAATATAAAATTTAAAGATTGCAAGTTTATAGGTTGTGTATTTGAAAATTGTAATTTTGATGAAGGTGGAGTTATATTTGAAAATTGCATATTTATTAAAGAAGATAGTGAAATGTTACCATCTTTAAATAGAAAGGATAATTTAGGTTGTAGTTTTTATAATTGCAATATATATGCAAAATTTTTGAATAGCGATATATCATATTCTATATTTGAAAACTGCAAATTAAAAAATACTAATATAGAATTAACTAATGCTTCAAATGTTATAATGATAGGATGTGAATTTGATAAAGTTGAAATTGCAGATTGTGATTTTAGAGGTTTTAAAACTTTTGATACATACATGATTAATTTTGAATTTAACGATAAGTTTTTAACTAAATTTGATGAAAAAACATTTTTTGATAAAATAGAGCCGAGGATAAAGGATAAGCAGGAATATGAAGGCATATATGAAATATATGAAAATATCGCAGATGAATTTAAAGATAACTCTTTAAATAATAGTTTTGGAGAATATTATTATTTATGTAAATGTACTCAAAGGAAATCTTTAAAGTTGTTACCGAAGTTAGGTTCATATTTAAATTGGATTACTTGCGGATATGGAGAAAGACCATCGTTTTCTATATATTCATCATTAGCTATAATAGTTATATTTTCATTTTTATACTTGATAACAGGTATAGAGACTGATAGTAGAAATATTTTATATACATTTAATAATATATATCTACATGGAAGATAGATATATTATTAAAAGATTTTCATGAGGCTCTTAATTTAAGTGTAGCACTATTTGCTTGCGTAGGGGTTATTAATGGCAAGCCTACGGAACCTGGATATATGCTAGTTAATATTGAGATGTTGATAGGACTTGTTATGATAGGAATTGGTTCAGGTACTTTAGTTAGAAGGCTAATTAGATAAATAAAAAGACAGGAATAACATCCTGTCTTTTGTTTATCTATTAATTATTAAGCTGCTGCATTAGCATCAGCAGATTTAGTACCACGTATTTCATCAGCAGTTTTTATTTTAGTATTTTTAAACATAGCATGTCCTATGAAACCAGCTAAAATACTTACTATTGCACATCCTAATGCAGCTATTAAAGCCTTTGTTCCGTTTTGAGTAACAGAAACTGCAAAACCTGCTATTGGAGTTGCTAAACCTGGAGTACCAACTTGAATACCCATTATAGCTACTATTATACCAGACATTGCT
>NZ_CP048741.1:1671605-1671891 GCF_018336475.1 Romboutsia sp. 13368 | reverse complement strand
ATGAAGTTAGTAACATATACTGGTATTGGGTTAACAGATATTATGTCTGATTGAGTTAATGGCTCTATAGCAAGAGCTATAGTATCTTTCTTAGAACCGAAYTTCATYTTWGHGAAGAATATGTAGTTCATGAAAGAAGAACCAAATACTGCTAATGCACCGATTGCCATTGGAACACCAGTTAATCCTATCATAGCAGTAAGAGCCATTGAACTAAGTGGAGCAGTAGCAACAACTGTTATAAGTCCACCAAGAACGATACCCATTAATATTGGTGATGCAGAAG
>NZ_CP048741.1:1671460-1671584 GCF_018336475.1 Romboutsia sp. 13368 | reverse complement strand
CTATTTGAAGTAAAGTATTTTTTACAACTGGATCCATTGCCATAGCTATAAATCTAGTTAAAGGAGCAGCTACTATTATTATTGCTATTAAGTCAAGTCCAGCAGGAACTTTCTTCTCTAAGAA
>NZ_CP048741.1:1670893-1671414 GCF_018336475.1 Romboutsia sp. 13368 | reverse complement strand
AGTACCAACTTGAATACCCATTATAGCTACTATTATACCAGACATTGCTCCACCTATGAAGTTAGTAACATATACTGGTATTGGGTTAGCAGATATTATGTCTGATTGAGTTAATGGCTCTATAGCAAGAGCTATAGTATCTTTCTTAGAACCGAATTTCATCTTAGAGAAGAATACATAGTTCATGAAAGAAGAACCGAATACTGCTAATGAACCCATAGCCTTCATACCTTGAAGAACTTTGTAACTAAATAATGTAAATAATTCCAGTACAACTAATAATAACGCTGTACCTATTAAGATTTGAGTCATTTTATAATTTACYCTATGTTAAAATAAGTTTTTGTCAAACTTCTTGATGATTTAATTAGAGAATAGATGTCGATAAATGTAAATATAAAAAAACAAAAAATTAACRTGATTTTGTAAAAAATTTGAAATTTACTGAATTTATTAAAAAATCAGATTGATTTAAATCATAAAAACGCCTGTTTTGAATAAATATATATAATATGTTACAA
>NZ_CP048741.1:1665499-1670817 GCF_018336475.1 Romboutsia sp. 13368 | reverse complement strand
TATAATATGTTACAATAAAAATAAATAGTAATATTAGTAATTTAGACAGTGGAGGAATGCATGAAATATAATGAAAGAATAAATAAATTTATAGAACTACAAAATAAAAATATGAAGTTTGATGATATAGCATCAGAAATAGGAATAGCAAAATCAACTCTTAGAAGTTTTTTAAATAAATATGGATATAAAATGAATAATGGAAAATATGAGCTTAAAGAAGATAATGAAACTAAACAAATTGAATTTGGTGAAAGTTTAAACAAAAAGAAAAGTACTAATACAAAACAAAAGGAGCCTAAAAAGGGTAGTAATAAAAAAGTTGTATYAGAAGTAAAAAAAGTATAAAAAAAGAATCTAAGCCTAAAGTTAAAGAAATAAATAATAAAAATAAAGTTGTTAAAAGACAAACGACTAAAAAAGATAGAAAGATAAATATAACACAAGAAGACTTAGACAAATTATGTGAAGTTTATGATTGGTATATGGAAGTTAAAGATTTAAAAAGTATGAAAAGTAAACCTAAGACTAATAAAAAGGATATCAAAGTTGAAAGTACAAATTTAACAGAATTAAAAAGTACAAGTATAAAAGTAGATAAGAAAACATGGGAAGATTTTGAAAGGCTATGTAGTAATTCTGAGTTTACTAAACAAGAAATAATAACTCAAGCATTGAAAGATTTTATGAAGGAGTATAAAAACTTATTATAAATAGTTAGTGGGGGTGTTTATAGTATGAATATATTAAATAAGAAAGTAATACTTATCTTACTATTATTAGCTGTAAATACAGTAATTCTAGTTGCTTGTAAATCAAATAATATTAATAATGATAATAATGAGAAAGTATATGGTGTAAATATAGATAAAGATAATGCAAAAGTATTATCAATAAAAGATATTGAAAATGAGAATGATTTGAATAATGAATTACATTTATCTAAAAATATAAAAAATATTTCAGATTTTAGTATATATAATATATTAATTAATTATGAAGAAGTAAATAATAAAGATAATATAATATCTAAGGCTCAACTATTTTTAGATTTAACTTTAAAACCAAATGAATCATCATTAATAAGCTTTTTTAATGATGAAAAGATAAAAGATATTAATATAGTATCTTATGAATATCATACTTTAGATAAAGTAGTAACTGTAAATCTAAAGGATAATTCTGTTGTTATAAATAAAAGCCTTATAAATTTAAAAGATAGCAAAGAATATGAAGTATTAAGTACATCTAAGATATATAAAGTTAAAAACTCAAATGAAACAAATACTTATGCAATTGATATAAAAAATACATCAAAAAAAGAATTAGGTAATATAACTATAAAAATAGGGCAGCTAAATGAAAATGGTGAATATATTATAGTAGATAATATAAGTTCATATAATGTATTAAAACCTTCTGAAGGTATAAATATGGAGATTAAAGCATTAGAAAATACAGAAAAAATAGAGTTGTTAGGTTATAGTTATGATGATATTAAGAATAAAGCTAATATAAGTATAGACCTAAAACTGCATAAAGCAAGTGTAGATAATTAGTATATAATTTAAGTATGAATAAAAAATGATATATTACTAATACTAATTACAATTTAAGGGGTGATAAAATTGGATAGAGAAAATAAAAGAAATCAAAATGATTTAGATTTTGAAAAACTAAATGCTACTTTAGCAGATCCAAATTTTGCAAATTGGTACTATAATGAATTCATGAATAATCCTAATAAAAATATGGAATTTAATATTGAAGATTTTGTACAAACCATAAATAATTATAAATTTAACTAATAATGATCTGACAAAATATGTAGCTAAAAACTTCTAGAATAGGTTGTTAATTTAATATAGCAACTTAAMAATAATTTATTTAAATAAAAACTAAAATAAAGTATTATATTGTATAATTTATATATTAAGTTAAGTATAAAATGGAGGATAATATGAAAATTTTAGTAGTAGAAGATAATATTAAAATCTTAAATAGTATATATGATGAGCTAAAGAATCATTTTGATATATATAAATGTAGTAATGGAGAAGATGCTTTATATCAAATTAATCAAAATATATATGATTTAGTAATTTTAGACTTAATGCTTCCTGGAATGAGTGGTCTTGATATTTTAATAAATATTAGAAAAAATATAGAAACACCAGTACTTATACTAACAGCTAAAGAAGAATTAGATGATAAGGTAAAAGCATTTGAATTAGGTGCAAATGATTATTTAACAAAGCCATTTTATATGGAAGAGTTAGTTGCAAGGGTATATGCAATACTTAGAACTAATGGAAAATTAAAAAATAAAAATGAACTTAAATTTAAAGATTTATATTTAGATGTAAATGAAAAAAGAGTTTTTATAAATAGTTGTGAAATAGAATTACAAAATAAACAATTTAACTTATTAGAATATTTACTATTAAATAAAGGATGTATTTTATTAAAAGAACAAATTTATGATAGATTATGGGGTATTGATTCAGATTCTACTATAGAAATAGTAGAGGTTTATGTAAGCAAGTTGAGAAAAAAATTAAGTGAATTTGGATATGATAAATACATAAAAACTAAACGTAAGGTAGGCTATATTTTTGATGATAAATAAGTCTGTATTAAAAAAAACTAAATCAAGACTTATAAAAATTAACATAGGAGTAGTTTTTGGTTTTTTAATTTTATTTTCTATATTTATATATACATATTTTAGTGGAGTTACATATAACAGTATAGATGATAAATTAAAGGATGAATTAGAATCTATAACTATGCAATTTTCAAGACATTCGATTGCTTATCCAGTAACAAAATATCCAAGTAATATGATTTATATATATAAAGATGATAGAATAAGATATTTTACACATCAAGATGGGTATTTTGACGACGTAGCTCCAAAACGATATGAAAATAAGTTAAATGATATATTTACATTTAGTGAAAATGGATATACCTTTAGAATGTTAAATGTACAAATAGATGATTATCAAATTCAGATAGTTAGAAATATAGATACAGAGATAAACTCACTTAGACAACTTATATTCGTATTTATAATAGGAATATTAATATCTACTATTATCACTTATTATTTAGCAATATATATAACTAAAAATGCATTAATACCTATAGAAAATGCTTGGAACAATCAAGCTAAATTTATACAAGATGCATCTCATGAGCTTAGAACACCTATATCTATAGTTTCATCTAAATTAGAGAGAATGTTAAAAAATCCAAATAATACTATAAGCGATGAAGTTGAAACTATAGCAGATGCTATGAGTGAAATAAGAAGAAGTAAAAAAATGATAAATGATTTATTATCATTAACAAAGGAAGAAGCTATAATTAAACTTAATATAAGTGAAGTTAACATAAAGTCATTTATTGATGATTTATGTATGGACTATTATGACATAGCTAAAATACAAAATAAAAAGTTTAATATATATTTTAGTTTAAAGAATGAAATAATATTAACAGATAAAAATAAATTAAAACAACTTATATTAATATTTATAGATAATGCATTTAAATATACAAAATCAGAAGACTATATAAATATAAATGTAAAGCAACAAGACAATTTAGATATAGAAATTTATATAATAGATAGTGGGATAGGAATAAAAAAAGAAGATTTACCTTATATCTTTGATAGATTTTTCAGAAGTGAGAATGTTAGAGATAAAGATATAGATGGTTCTGGAATTGGTTTATCTATTGCCAAATTATTAGCTATAAATTTAGGAATGAAGATAGATGCACGGTGTGAGAATGGAGAGACTAAATTTAAAATAATTATACCTAATAAAAAAGTTGATAAAATCATATAAAGTAAAAAAATGTTAAAAACTAGTGGTTTAATGCTTCCGCATTGGGTATAATTTGAATATATTATAATATAAATAAAATAGTAAATAATATAAATATGTAATTAAATATTAGGAGGGAATATTAATGGCTAAAATAATAAATACAGCTCAATTTAGAGGAAGCGTTGAAGAAAATCAAGGAGTAGTTGTAGTAGATTTCTTCGCAACTTGGTGTGGACCTTGTAAAATGTTAGCACCAGTATTTGAACAAGCAGGGGAAGAAATGAAAAATGATGCTACATTCTTAAAAGTTGATATAGATCAAAGCTTAGAAATAGCACAAAAGTTTAGAATATCTACAGTACCTACAATGATAATATTTAAAGATGGTAAGCCTGTAGAATCTTTAGTAGGATTTATGCCGAAGGAAGCAATAGTTCAAAAAGTTAAATCACATTTATAAAATTAAGGTGGTAATAAAATGAGATATGATATAGCTATAGTAGGAAGTGGACCTGCGGGTATTTCAGCTGCAATAAATGCAAAAATAAGAAATAAAAATATCATAGTATTTGGTAATGAAAATTTAAGTAATAAATTAGTAAAAGCACCATCAATAGATAACTACTTAGGGTTTTACGAAATAAGTGGTGAAGATTTAAAAGATAAATTTCAAAATCATTTAAATGAAATGGGCATTGAAATAACATATAAAAAAATAAATAATATATACGCTATGGGTGATTACTTTGCTCTAATGTCAGGCAATGACATGTATGAGTCTACAACTGTTATATTAGCTACAGGAGTAGAGTATGGAAAACCTATAAAAGGTGAAGAAGAATTTTTAGGTAAAGGTGTTGGATACTGTGCTACTTGCGATGCGCCTTTATATAAAGATAAAAAAGTAGCTATAATAGGATACAATAAAGAATCTCAAGAAGAAGCTAACTTCTTAAATGAAATAGCATCTAAAACTTATTTTATACCTATGTATAAAAATGATCCTTTAATGAGATCATCTCATGAATTAGATAGTAGTATAGAGATAATAAATGATAGACCAGTACAAATCAAAGGTGAAACTTTAGTAAATAAGGTTTCATTTAAGGAAAAAGAGATAGATGTAGATGGAGTATTTGTAATAAAGGATAGTGCATCTCCTAAATCACTAGTACCTGGTATAGAAACTGATGGACCTCATATTAAGGTAGATATTAATATGCAAACAAGTATAGCTGGATGTTTTGCAGCTGGAGACTGTGCAGGTAAACCATATTCTTATATAAAATCTGCAGGACAAGGTCAAATAGCTGCAATAAATGCAGTTTCTCATTTAGATAAACTAAAAATAGCAGCAAAAAATAATAAATAAAAAAGTTCTAGGTTATCCTAGAACTTTTTTATTTATTATTTTATACTGTAYAAAAATTTGTTGATAGCTTTTTGATTAAAGTAATATCAATATATCTAGAAAAG
>NZ_CP048741.1:1663527-1665477 GCF_018336475.1 Romboutsia sp. 13368 | reverse complement strand
CAAAAATTAGGTTGAAATTATACAAAAAAACTACTATAATTACCTTAAATGAATAATTTATTTTAAATTATGCAGTATTAAAACTTTTTAAATTATAGATAATAAATTTATGAGGAGGGAATTAAGGATGGATATGATACTTAAATTAGTAGATACGACTAATACATTTTTATGGTCTTATGTATTAATAGTAATGTTAATAGCATTAGGGCTTTACTTTACATTTAGAACAAAATTTGTTCAATTTAGATATTTTAAAGAAATGTTTAGATTATTAGGTGATGGAGCATCTAAGGGTGCTAAAAAAGATGGAAAGGTTTCATCTTTTCAAGCATTCTGTATAAGTACATCATCAAGAGTTGGAACAGGAAACATAGCAGGAATTGCAATAGCAATTATAGCAGGTGGACCTGGTGCTATATTTTGGATGTGGCTTATAGCCTTAATTGGTTCAGCATCAAGTTTTGTTGAAAGTACATTAGCTCAAATATATAAAGTAAAAGATGGAGACTCATTTAGAGGTGGACCAGCTTATTATATAAAACAAGGATTAAATAATAAATGGTTAGGTGCAACTTTTGCAATATTAATAACTATATCTTTTGGATTTATATTTAATGCAGTTCAAGCTAATACTATAGCTACATCATTTAATAGTGCATTTGGAGCAGATAAGCTAATAATAGGATTAGTACTTTGTGTTTTAACATCACTTATTATATTTGGTGGAGTGCATAGAATTGCTAAGGTTTCTGAAACGATAGTTCCTATATTTGCAGGACTTTATATATTAGTTGCATTATTTATAATAGCTACTAACTTAAATCAATTACCAGGAGTATTTAAATTAATATTTGAAAGTGCTTTTGGTATGAGAGAAATAGCTATGGGTACTATGGGTGGTATGATGTTAACGGGTATAAAAAGAGGATTATTCTCTAATGAAGCAGGTATGGGTTCAGCACCTAATGCAGCAGCTACAGCTGATGTAGCTCATCCAGTAGAACAAGGATTAATACAAACTTTAGGAGTATTTACAGATACTATAGTTATATGTAGTTGTACTGCATTTATAATACTTTTATACCCAACATATATGGAAACTGGGCTAACAGGTATAGAGCTTACACAAGCTGCGTTATCATCTCATATAGGACCTATAGGAAATATATTTATAGCAGTTTGTATATTCTTATTTGCATTTAGTTCTATAGTAGGTAACTATTATTATGGACAATCTAATATGGAATTTTTAAACTTAAGTAAAAAAGGATTAAATATATTTAGAATACTTGTTATAGGTATGGTTTTATTTGGTGCACTTGTAAAAGTAGAAATAGTTTGGAATTTAGCTGACGTATTTATGGGACTTATGGCTGTTATAAACTTAATAGCTATAGCATTATTAGGAAAATATGCATTTGCAGCATTAGATGATTATACTAAACAAAAGAAATCAGGAATTAAAAAACCGGTATTCTATGCATCTAGTATAAAAGGACTAGAAAACGTAGAGTGTTGGACAGATGATAATGCTTCAGAAAAAGCAATATAATATAAGAACCTCTCATAGATTATATGAGAGGTTTTATATTTTATAAATATTTTACATAGACTATTTAGGTTATTTGAATATAACCAATATATTTTATTTGGGGGTAAGTTTATGAATTTGCTTAAGAATAGATCTTGGGCTGTGGTAATTATAGATAAAAGTGAAGATTCTAAAGAAGTTAAATTTATAAAGTTATTAAAAAATAATAACTGTAAAGTTGTTGGTATTAATTTTAATAACTATAATTCGGAGGAATTTTCAATATATGAAAGCCTAAAAGATGTGCCACATAATATAGACGTAGTTGCTATATTAAAAGAATCAGTACATAATTATTATATAATAGATGAAATGGAACTTTTAGATATAAAGAATATATATTTTGATAAAGATAG
>NZ_CP048741.1:1662203-1663279 GCF_018336475.1 Romboutsia sp. 13368 | reverse complement strand
TATATTATTTACAACATAAAAGGGAATTTTTATATTAAGTAGGTGACAGAATGTTAGATGAATATGGAAGAAAGATAGACTATGCTAGAATATCTCTTACAGATAAATGTAATTTAAAATGTGTTTACTGTATGCCAGAGGATAGAGTATATGAAAATAAATTAATAAATGATACTTTATCTCCTTTTGATTATAAATTTATAATCAATGGACTAGCTCAAATTGGAATAAGTAAAATTAGATTTACTGGTGGAGAACCATTATTATATCCTAATCTTATTGAGTTAATAAGATATACACATTTTGAATGTAATATAGATGATATAGCTATAACTACAAATGGAATAGGACTAGATAAGATAGCTTATGAATTAAAAGAAAATGGATTGAAAACTGTTAATATAAGTTTAGATTCACTTAAATCATATAAATATAAAAGTATAACAAGAGGTGGAAATTTAACAGAAGTATTAAAATCTATAAATAAGTGTCTAGAATTAGGTATAAATGTAAAAATAAATTGTGTTGTTATTAAAGGATTTAATGATGATGAAATTTATGATTTTATAGATATGACTAACTATTATCCTATAGATATTAGATTTATAGAATTAATGCCTCTTGGCGAAGGTAGAAGTTTTTATGAAGATGGATACTTTAACATAACTAATTTTATAGATAAAATAGATACAATATATAAGTTAGAAGATGAAATAGGGTCAACTGCTAAGTTATATAAGTTAAATCATGCTAAAGGTAGAGTAGGAGTAATAACACCTCTTAGTTGTTCGTTCTGCAATACGTGTAATAGAATTAGGGTTACATCAAATGGAAAAATAAAACCTTGTCTTCATTCAAATGAGGAAATAGATATAAGATTTTATTTAAATAAACCAATGATATTTAAGGAAGTATTAAAGGAAAGTATATATAAAAAGCCATTAAAACATAATCTATTAGAAAATAATTGTAGTGAAACTAATAGACCAATGTACAAAATAGGTGGATAAAAAAGTGCTATATAATTTTATATAGCACTTTTTTWMCTTACTAGGATTTTATGATATATTAATATC
>NZ_CP048741.1:1660732-1662178 GCF_018336475.1 Romboutsia sp. 13368 | reverse complement strand
GTAATATAGAATTTTCCACATTAGATATATTAAATGAAAAAGGTAAATCCKRTATNAAATATACTTATTGATTCTATCATTTTATTTCTTATATAATCTCCAAGTTCAACAGTTTTTAGTTTTGGATTTTCTATATGATCGTATATAGGTGGTAAAAATTCAACTTCAACATTTTTTGAATTTATTTTACCTATAGGTTGAAAACCTTCATAAGTACCTTTAGAGTTTTTTATAACAAAAGGGACTATAGGGCATTTTGCTTTATAAGCAATTTTTAATGCTCCATTTCTAAAATCAGATATAATTGCATTTGGATCCTTTACCCATGTTAAATCTCCTTCAGGGAAAATAGCCATACTTTGTCCATTTAATATATTATTCGCTGCATCATTTATACTTTTTATACCCTGTCTGTTGTCTTCTCTATTTATATAAACACATTTAGTTAATTTTGCCCAAGTACTTACTATAGGCATACTTCTCCAAACTGGTTCATCAGCAACAACACATCCTATAGGTTCATCAATGCTTGTAAATAGTATAAAGCTATCTAACATACTTGCATGATTGCATATATATAAAACTGGAGTATTTGGTATATTATCTTTTCCTTTTATAGTGAGGTTTATATTGACTTTTTTTAAAGACTTTTTAGCGTGATTATGTAGAAAATCATATATTTCTATATTAGTAAAGTTGTCAGGATTTTTCTTTATTCTATTAAGCTTTGGCATAGATGCAGAGAAACCAAATATTTGGTAAGTTGCAAATTTAAAATAATTAAACACTTTTATTATCTCCTTAATCTTAATATATAATAAATTATTTTAGCATAAAAAAAATTTGTTTACAAATAAGCCTATTTAATAATTAGTGTGAATATAANAATATTAAGTATATCACAAATAGTCTTTGTAACACATTAATATTATTTACCAATTTTAGGAGGGATATAATGAGAATATCTGAGGAAAGATTATTAAGAGTAAGAGTCTTATCTCATACAGGAGATAAAATACATATAAAGTTACCTATTGAATTTGTTAAGAAGATGATTAAAAATAATACTTTTGATTTTTTTTATGGAGCAGAGGATATGGTAGATAGTAAAAAACTTTTAGATGTATTGATAAGAGCGTTTGATTATGATTTGAGTGGCGAAGTTGCTCATATGGAAAGAAAAAATGGAGATATAATAAAGATGATAATAGATTAAGGTACTAATATATAGTACCTATTTTTATGTGTATCATAATAAAAACATATTAAAAACTTATCATATAATTAAATATAATTTTATCCAAAATATTTGAAAAAACTACAAGAAATATGTCGCAAGTTATATAAAAATAAAAAAATGTGTTGCACTATAAAAATATATGTGTTATTCTAATTTAGGCAATAAAACACTAATAAATARCTTAATTAAAAATAATATTTAATTAG
>NZ_CP048741.1:1654730-1660727 GCF_018336475.1 Romboutsia sp. 13368 | reverse complement strand
TATTTAATTAGTGGAATAAAGAACGATARTAGAAATATTTAGATAAATATAAAGTCAGATTTCATTTACAATTGGAGGTTATTATGAAGAATATATGTGTTATAGGAAGCTTAAACATGGATTTAGTGGTTAATGTAGATGCAATGCCAAAGCCAGGTCAAACAATAATAGGAAGCAACTTTAAAGAAGTACCGGGCGGAAAGGGTGCTAATCAAGCAGTTGCTATGGCAAGATTAAATGGAAATGTATCTATGATAGGTAAAGTTGGTGAAGACGGATTTGGACAAACTTTAATAAACTCACTAAAAAATGATAAAGTAGATACTACATATATACAAACTGCTCCATGTGCAACAGGGGTAGCACTTATAACTGTAGATAAGAATGCACAAAATTCTATAGTAGTTTCACCAGGGGCTAACTTTGAAGTTAAGGAAAATGATATAGACAATAATATAGAAGGTATAAAAAATAGTGATATAGTAGTACTTCAACTTGAAACACCACTTGACACTATAAAGTATGCATTAAATAAAGCAAAAGAAYTAAATAAGTATACAATATTAAATCCAGCACCAGCTGTTAAGTTAGATGATGAAATAATAAAAAATGTTGATTTATTAACTCCTAACGAAACAGAACTTGAAATAATAAGTGGAGTAAGTATAGAAACTGAAGAAGATATACAAAAAGCTGCACAAGTAATGATAGAAAAAGGTGTAAAGGAACTTATAGTAACACTAGGTTCTAAAGGAAGTTTATATATAAATAAAGAAAGAAGTATGTTTAAAAAAGCATATAAAGTAGAAGCTGTAGATACTACTGCAGCAGGAGATAGCTACACAGGAGCATTAGCTGTGGCTTTATCTCAAGATAAAGGTATGGAAGAAGCTATGGACTTTGCATCAAAAGTAGGAGCACTTTCAGTTTTAAAAGAAGGAGCTCAAAGTTCATTACCAACATTAGAGGATGTAGAGAATTTTAGGGGGTAGACATAATGAAAAAGACTAAAATGATAAACAGCGAATTATCATACACAATATCTAAAATGGGACACACTGATAGTTTGACTATAGGTGACTGTGGTCTTCCTATACCAGATGAAGTTAAAAGAATAGATTTAGCTTTAACTCACAATATTCCTACATTTATACAAACATTAGATGTAGTTTTAGAAGAACTATGTGTTGAAGAAGTTGTAATTGCCGAGGAAATGTTAGACAAAAATATGGCAGTATATGAAGAAATATTAAAGAGGTTTGAAAATATAAAGATAACAAAAGTTTCACATGAAGAATTTAAGAACTTAACTAAGGAAAGCAAAGCAGTAGTAAGAACTGGAGAATGTAGTCCTTACGCAAATATAATATTAAAATCAGGAGTTGTATTTTAATGAAGACACCAATTCTAAAAATGACAAATATAATAAAAGAGTTTCCAGGCGTTAAAGCTTTAGATGGAGTTAATTTAGAACTTTATGAAGGTAAAGTTATGGCTCTTATGGGTGAAAATGGAGCTGGAAAATCTACACTTATGAAAATATTAAGTGGAGTATACAAAAAAGATGGAGGTCAAATCTTCTATAACGGAGTTGAAGAAGATATAAAAGGACCTAAAGATGCTACTAAAAAAGGTATAGCAATAATACATCAAGAGTTAAACTTACTTAAGGATTTAAGTATAGGAGAAAATATATTCTTAGGTCGTGAATTTAAAAAAGGTTTTAGAGTAGACTTTAATAAACTTCATGAAGAAGGAGATAAATTACTTAAAAAACTAAACGTAAATAGAAGCTCAAGAGAATTGGTTGAAAACCTAAGCTTAGGTGAACAACAAATGGTTGAAATAGCAAAAGCCTTATCTTTAGATGCAAAAATAATAATAATGGATGAGCCAACAGATGCTCTTACTGAAACAGAAACTCAAAGTTTATTCAGAGTTATAGAAGAATTAAAATCAGAAGGTAAAGCTATAGTATATACTTCACATAGATTAAAAGAAATATTTGAAGTATGTGATTACATAACTGTTTTAAGAGATGGAAAATACGTAGGTAGCGAAGATTTAGCTAACTTAGATGAAGATAAAATGATAGAAATGATGGTAGGTAGAAAGCTTACAGACCAATTCCCAAGAGTTGAAATAGAACCTGGAAAAACAATATTAAAGGTTGAAGACTTAAACAATGAATATGTAAATAACATAAACTTTGAAGTTAGAGCTGGAGAAGTTGTTGGTATAGCAGGTCTTATGGGGGCTGGTAGAAGTGAACTTGCAAAAACTATATACGGTCATATAAAAAAGCAAAGTGGTAAGATAATACTTAACGGAAAAGAGATAAACAACAAAAGTGCACAAGATGGATTATTAAACAGAATAGCTTATGTTAGTGAAGATAGAAAAGGTGATGGATTATTAGTTGATTTATCAGTAAGAGAAAACATGACTTTATCATCATTAAACAGAATAAGTAAAGGATTAATAATAGATAAAAAACATGAAAATGAAAGAGTTGACTCTTACATAGAAAGAATAAACATAAAAACACCAAGTAAAGAGCAATTAATAAGAAACTTAAGTGGTGGTAACCAACAAAAGGTTGCAATAGCAAAAGCTTTAATGATACACCCAGAGGTATTAATACTTGATGAACCTACTAGAGGGGTTGACGTTGGTGCTAAAAAAGAAATATATGATTTAATAAATGAATTCAAATCTCAAGGAAAAGCAGTAATAATGATATCTTCTGAAATGCCAGAAATATTAGGATTAAGTGATAGAATATTAGTACTTAGCCAAGGAAGAATTACTGGAGAATTTGACATAAAAGACGCAAGCCAAGAAGCCATATTAAAATGCGCAGTAGAAACTAAGGAGGCAATATAGCATGACAACACAAGCTATGAAACAAAATACAAAGAAAGCAATAGACAAAAAAGAGATTTTAGATAAATACAGAAGTTTAATAGCGTTAGTAATATTAGTAGCAGTTGTATCGGTACTAAGCCCATCATTTTTAACTACTAAAAATATATTTAACGTTTTAAGACAAACATCAGTAAATGCTATAATAGCAGCTGGTATGACATTTGTAATATTAACAGGTGGAATAGACTTATCAGTAGGATCAATACTTGCTATAAGTGGTGCAGTTTGTGCAAGTATGTTAGTATCAGGTACTAATATAGTAATAGCAGTATTAGTAGCTTTAGTAATAGGTGGAGTTGTAGGATTCTTAAACGGATTTGTTATAGCAAAAGGAAAATTACAACCATTCATAGCAACACTTGCAACAATGACAGTACTTAGAGGTTTAACATTAGTATTTACAGATGGTAAGCCAATAACACTTGGAAGTGGAGATTTAGCAGTAGCATTTGGAAAAATAGGTGGAGGAAGTATATTTGGTATACCAACACCAGCAATAATAATGATTTTAGTATTCTTAATATGTGGTTATGTACTTAACCAAACTACAATAGGTAGACATACATATGCAGTAGGATCAAATGAAGATGCAGCAAAATTATCAGGACTAAATACTGACAAAATAAAAATAGCAGTATACACAATAAGTGGTATATTAGCAGCAGTTGCTGGTATAATAATAACTTCAAGATTATTCTCAGCTCAACCAACAGCTGGTGAAAGTTATGAACTAGATGCAATAGCAGCAGTTGTACTTGGAGGAACTAGCTTAACTGGTGGTAAAGGTAAAATAAGCAAAACTATAATAGGTGCTTTAATAATGGGTGTATTAAGTAACGCACTTAACTTATTAGACGTRTCATCTTACTATCAAATGATGGTAAAAGGTGTAGTTATATTAATAGCTGTACTTTTAGATAGAAAAAACAAGTAGGAGGAAATAAAATGAAAAAATTTCTTTCTATAATAATGACTACAATTTTAGCATCTAGCTTATTAGTTGGATGTAGACAACAAGATGACGGAGTACAAAAAATAGGATTAATAGTTTCAACACTAAATAATCCATTCTTCGTAGATTTAAAAACAGGAATAGAAAATAAAGCTAAGGAATTAGGATATGAAGTAGTAGTACTTGATTCTCAAAATGACCCGGCTAAAGAAGTTTCAAACATGGAAGACTTAACAGTTAAAGATGTTGATATAGTACTTTTAAACCCAGTTGACTCAGATTCAGCTATAGCATCAGTAATGATAGCTAATAACTCAGATTTACCAGTTATGACAGTAGATAGAGTTGCAAATGGTGGTGAAGTAGTATCTCATATAGCATCTGACAACGTAGCAGGTGGAGATATGGCTGCTAAGTACTTAATAGAAAAGCTAAATGGTAAAGGAAACATAGTAGARTTAGAAGGTATAGCAGGTTCTTCAGCTACTAGAGATAGAGGTCAAGGCTTCAATGACGGAATAAAAGGAAGCGAATTTAATGTAGTTGCTAAACAAAGTGCAGACTTTGATAGAACTAAAGGTCTTACAGTAATGGAAAATATAATCCAATCTAAAGGTAATATAGATGCAGTATTTGCTCAAAATGATGAAATGGCACTAGGTGCACAAAAAGCATTAGAAGCAGCAAATATGAAGGATGTATTAATAGTTGGATTTGATGCTACAGATGATGCTGTTGAAGCTGTTAAACAAGGTAAAATGGCAGCAACAGTTGCGCAACAACCATTACTAATAGGAGAAACTGCAGTTGATGCAGTTCATAAGGTATTAAGTGGTGAAACTATAGATAGTTATATACCAGTTGAATTAAAATTAATAACTAAGTAACTCAAAGTGTCTCATGAATATGAGGCACTTTTTTAGCGTTAATTTTTAGAAACGGATACATCCGAAATATTTCACCAACACGTTGCTCAAAGTGGTAACGAGGATATATCGTTGGCGATATGAAATGTTTCGCTGATACATCGNNNNACCAGTTGAATTAAAATTAATAACTAAGTAACTCAAAGTGTCTCATGAATATGAGGCACTTTTTTAGCGTTAATTTTTAGAAACTGATACATCCGAAATATTTCACCAACACGTTGCTCAAAGTGGTAACGAGGATATATCGTTGGCGATATGAAATGTTTCGCTGATACATCGCTCAAGCGTAGCGAATTTTAAGTTTGTATAAATTAAAAAATAAAAAGTAGCTCTAACTATTGAAATTTAAATGATTATTAATATAAGTTTTATATATTAAACTTGTCCTACTGTAACTAATTTGTAATAAATTTACTGGAATAACTTTACAAATYAATTATGATGTACTACTATTTACAATATAAAGATTACAAAATAGTAACAAACATAGAAAATTAATTACTAGATTTAATAACTATAAAAATTTAAAAGGAGAAAAATTTTATTATGAGGAAAAATTTATTTAAATTTTTGTTAGTATTGACAGTAATGTTTACAATGGGAGTAACTAACATATTTGCTGACAGCACTGGAGTTGTTACAGCATCAAAGTTAAACGTAAGAAAAGGACCATCTACTAAATACAGTAGAATAGGAAGTTTATATAAAAATAAAAGTGTAACAATATTAGAAGAAAGCAATGGATGGTATAAGATAAACTTAAATGGAAAAGAAGGATGGGTAAGTAAACAGTATATAAAGAAAACTGGACAATCTACTTCTAACAATTCTTCAGTAGATAATAACGATAGTCAAGTAGTGCGTACAATGAGTGTAGTAGCTTCGGCTTACACTGGATACTCAACAACTTCAACAGGTCAAAAACCTGTGTGGGGAACTATAGCTGTTGACCCAAAAGTTATACCATATGGAACTAAAGTTTACATACCTCAGTTTGGAAGAACTTTTATAGCAAATAATACTGGTGGTGCTATAAAAGGAAATAAAATAGATATATTTATGAATACTAAAAARGAATGCTACAACTGGGGAAGAAAAACTATAGAAATACAAATACTAGGATAGTATTTATAAATAGCATATAATTACATAATAAAAAGAATTAAAATAGGAGCTTATCTTAAAAGA
>NZ_CP048741.1:1647886-1654693 GCF_018336475.1 Romboutsia sp. 13368 | reverse complement strand
AGTCTATAATTACATAATAAAAAGAATTAAAATAGGAGCTTATCTTAAAAGATAGCTCCTTTACTTTCCTACTTTTTAGATTTAACTAGATATTTTTTATTATGGAATAAAAGCATTAAAGCACTTAATGTAACTCCTAAACCAGATAAAACAATAAACACAGTCTCCTGAGCTGATGAAAATCTGTTAAAAGTTACCATACATATAAACATCGCCAGTAATAATAAAATATCGTACAACCTGTCCATTGAAGAAAATATTCCCCCTTTGTGTAAAAGTATTTTTCATTTGATAACAACTCAGATGATACTTTATATTATATACTAAATTAATCAATAAGTTGTCTTTTTGGTATATTAAATTTAATAGTTTTTTCGATTTCTTCTAACATAGATTGATTTTTAGGATCTATGAAAAGGCAAGTATATCCTTTTTCACCAGCCCTACCACATCTACCTATACGGTGAATATAAGATTCTACAGTTTCAGGTATATCATAATTGTATATATGAGTAACACCTGTAACATCTATACCACGAGCAGCAACATCAGTTGCAATTAAATACTGTAAATCAGCATTTCTAAAGGATTTCATTATACGCTCACGTTTAGATTGTTTAACATCACTATGTATCTTAGCGCAGTTATATCCACGTCTAGCTAAGTCCTCTTCAAGTTTATCAACTCTAGCCTTAGTTCTACAGAAGATTATTGATAAGAATGGATTATCATTATCTAAACACTTACATAGAGCATCTTGCTTGTGTCTATCTGTAGTTTCAACAACCTCTTGTATTATATTATCTAAAGTAACTTCCTTAGATTTTATAGCTATAACAGCAGGATCTTTCATATATCTATAAGCAAGTTTTTTAACAGCAGAATCCATAGTAGCTGAGAAACATAAAACTTGAGATTTTTTAGGAACATCCTTCATTATAGTTTCTATATCATTTTTAAAACCCATAAATAGCATTTCATCTGCTTCATCAAATACTACAGTCTTTAAATTTTTAAGATTTATAGTACCTCTCATTATATGATCTATAAGTCTACCTGGAGTAGCTATAACTAAGTGAATATTTCTCTTTAGCTTATTTAACTGGGCTGAAATATCCTTTCCTCCATATGCAGCTAATATATTTATATCTTTTCCTTCTTTTAACTTCATAGCCTCTTCAGTTATTTGAATAGCAAGCTCTCTTGTAGGAGTTAAAATAAGTCCTTGTATATTATTATCATTAGTAGATATATTTTCAAACAGTGGAAGTAAAAATGCTAAAGTCTTACCAGTTCCTGTTTGAGCCTGAGCTATAACATCACTACCATTTTTTATTATAGAAATACTTTCTTCTTGTATAGGAGTTGGTGTTGATATACCATTTTTTGATAAAACATTTACTATGCTTTCACTAATTCCTAAGTTTTTGAAATTCATAAGTTATTACCTTTCACTTAAAATATTTTATTTAAATATAACTAATCTATAATACCACACTATCATAAATTATTCTAATAAATTCTACATATATTATATCCAATGTATAGCATATTATATAAATCATTAGCAAAAGCAAATGATATATAAGCTGAAGTAATATTTTAAGCAACGGATGTAACCGAAACGAGAATAAGAGTCTGATGGTTTGAGATAAACTTTAATTAACATATATTACAAAATAGYTAACATTATAAATCTAACAATTCATATTAAATTAATTTTAGATATTTATTACATTTATATATAAGAAATGAAAATACTAAATATATACATACTAATTTGGAGGAAAAATATGAAGTGTAAATGGTCATCAAATACAAACCACAAATGTATATGCAAATATGATGCAGATGAAAGTGGCTATTGCATATTTCATAAAAAAAATAAAAGCAAAGAAGAAAATGAAAAAGTAATAAAACTTATAAAAGAAAACAAGATAAATGATTTTAGTGGCTTTGCATTTGAAGAGAAATTTAATATAAATGAAATTATAGGTTATCCATACGAAGAATTAAATTTTACAGAGACTACCTTTATAAAGGAAGCTTTATTTAATAATTATATATTTAATGGGAAAGTAATATTTAATAACACAAACTTTTTAGAATTTACTACATTTATAAATAGTCAGTTTAGGTATAGTGTGACATTTAACAATGCAATATTTAACCCAAGACACTCAAATAAAAAAATATTCATGGGCGTTATATTTACGGGCCAAAATTTAGTAATGAACTCTGTACACAATCTTCCTAGAATGGATGGAATAAAGTTTGATGAATATACAAAATTTATACTACTAGATGTAGATTATGAAAAAGAACACTATATAAATGGAAAGATAAATTATAGAATAGCTAGAAATCAAGCTAATAAAATAGGGGATCACGAAAGAATAGGTTACTACTATTATAAAGAAAGAGTTTACGGATCTAAAAGTATGAAAGTAGAAGATTATCCAACCTATAGAGATTATCTATCATCTAAATTTTTTGATGCACTTTCAAAATACACTGTAGGTTATGGTGAAAGACCATGGAATGTATTAATAGTAAGTATAGTCACTGTAAGTGTATTTGCACTTTTATATATGTTTATAGGAATAGAAACTTTAAATAATGAGCTTATAGGAATAAGTATGAGTACATTAAAAAATTACTCGTTAACAGAAATTATAGATACATATATAGACCTTTGGTATTTTAGCATGGTTACATTCACTACAGTTGGATATGGTGATATGATAGTAACATCTGCAATAGGAAAAATATTAGTAAGCCTTGAAGTTTTTTTGGGTGTAACAATAGCTGCATCATGGACATCTGTAATAATAAAAAGGATGATAAGGTAGTTAGTAAATAATTACTGATATATTATCAATTAAATAGGAAAAAATTAAACTATACTTATTAATCCAAGAAGGTGACAATTTTGAGAAAGAGACTTAAAAAATTACTACTATTAACCTTTGTATTAATACTATCTCTACCTACTTTTAGTTATTGTGATGACAACAATAAAGTAGACAGATACTCTAGATCATCAATACTTATAGACCAAAATACAAATAGAGTAATGTTTGAAAAAGATCCAGATGCAAAAAGACCACTGGCCAGTCTTAGTAAAATGATGACATTTTTAATTGCTATAGAAGCTATAGAAAACAAAGAAGTAAATAAAAATGACATTATAACAATAGACAATGACATAGCAAGGGTAAAGGGATCTAGTTATCACTTAAAAGTAGGCGAAAAAGTACCTCTTTATGAGCTTATGAAGGGACTTATGATAGTATCAGGAAATGATGCATCAATAGCAATAGCAAAACACATAAGTAAAGATGTAGACACTTTTGTAAACAGAATGAATGAAAAAGCGAAGGAGTTAGGTATGACAAATACAACATTTGTAAATCCTAATGGACTTCCAATATACAATCTTCAAAATCCTAAAGAACCTCCAAAGGAAAACATATCTACAGCAAGGGATATAGCTAAACTTGGAAAGTATATGTTTGATAACTATGAAAAAGAAGTAACAGCTATAACTGATATGCAGGTATACTCTTATCCAGAAAGAGGATTTCAAAAAAATAATACCAATGCGCTTTTAGGTATAATACCTGCAGTTGATGGTATAAAAACAGGTTACACTGGAAATGCAGGATATTGCTTAGCTTTTTCTATGGTAGTAGATAAGGATGAAAAAAATGAAATAAGACACAGAATGATAGGTGTAGTACTTGGTGCTAATCATAAAGAAAAAAGACTTTCAGCATCATTATCTTTATTAAGATATGGTAAAGATAATTTCTCTACTAAAAAGGTTATGGAAAAAGATCAACTAATAGGTAAAAAATATATAAATGGATTAGAAGAATTAGAAGTTGTATTAAAAAGTAAAGATGAACTTTATGCAACATTAAAAAACACTGAAAATTTAAATTCACAAATAACACTTAAAGAACTAAAATATCCAGTTAAAAAAGGAGATACAATAGGAGTAATAAAATACTTCACAGAAACTGGACAGGTTATAGGTAGTGTGGATGTAATAAGTGCCAATGATATTGATAATGCATCTCTAGTAACTAAAATAAAAATGATATTTACTGATTAAATATAAAGAAAAATGTATATAATCTAGATAAAAAAGGATAAAAATAAAAGATATAAAAAATGTTGTATTTTTAAAATCCTTATGATATACTATCTAAGGTGAAAATAACAATACAATAATCACGCACGGCAATGTGATCTTTGAAAGGTGCCCAATGTGGTTTTTCAGAGAGATGACCATGCCGGAGGATAAAAACCAAGGAGGACTAGAAATGTCAGTAATATCAATGAAACAATTACTAGAAGCTGGTGTACACTTCGGACACCAAACAAGAAGATGGAACCCTAAGATGGCTCAATATATATTCACAGAAAGAAACGGAATATATATAATAGACTTACAAAAAACAGTTAAGAAAGCTGAAGAAGCTTACAAGGCTATGAAAGAAGTAGCTGAAACTGGAAAGCCAATMTTATTCGTAGGTACTAAGAAACAAGCTCAAGAAGCTATAAAAGAAGAAGCTGAAAGATGTGGAATGTTCTACGTTAACGAAAGATGGTTAGGTGGAATGTTAACAAACCACAAAACTATACAAACTAGAATAAACAAATTAAGAGAATTAGAAAAAATGGAAGCTGAAGGTGTATTCGAAGTTCTTCCTAAGAAAGAAGTTATAAAATTAAGAGCTGAAAAAGAAAAGCTTGAAAAATACTTAAACGGTATGAAGGATATGCCTGAATTACCAGGAGCTATGTTCGTAGTAGACCCAAGAAAAGAAAACATAGCAATACAAGAAGCTCACAGATTAGGTATACCAGTATTCGGTATAGTTGATACTAACTGTGACCCAGAAGAATTAGACTACGCTATACCAGGAAACGATGACGCTATAAGAGCTGTTAAGTTAATAACTGGTGCTATGGCTAACGCTATAATAGAAGCTAGACAAGGTGCTGAAGAAGAAGTAGAAGCTGAGCAAGAATAATAAAACAACTTAATGGTAAGGGTCAACTCCCTTACCATTAATAATATACATATGGAGGGTACTCAAAATGGCTATAACTGCACAAATGGTTAAAGAGTTAAGAGAAAACACTGGCGCTGGAATGATGGACTGTAAGAAAGCTTTACAAGAAGCTGAAGGAAACATGGAAAGAGCTGTAGATATATTAAGAGAAAAAGGATTATCTAAAGCTGCTAAGAAAGCTGATAGAATAGCTGCTGAAGGATTAGTTGCTATAGAATTAAATGAAGATAACACAGTTGCTTCTATGGTAGAAGTTAACTCTGAAACTGACTTCGTTGCTAAAAACGAAGATTTCAAAACTTTCGTTAAGGATGCTGCTATGATGGCTTTAGCTACTGATAAAGAAGACGTAGCTGGATTATTAGCTGAAACTCACAACGAAGGAATAGCTTTATCTGAAGTATTAAACAACAGAATAGCTACAATAGGAGAAAAATTAGACGTAAGAAGATTCGTTAAGATAGCTACAGAAGGACAAGTAGCTGGATACATCCACGGTGGTGGAAAAATAGGTGTTTTAGTTGAAATGATAACAACTGCTAAAGATGCAGAAGTTATAGCTATGGGAAGAGATATAGCTATGCAAGTTGCAGCTATGAACCCTAAATATGTTTCAAGAGACGATGTAGATCAAGAATACATAGCTCACGAAACTGAAATATTAACTCAACAAGCTTTAAATGAAGGAAAGCCAGCTAACATAGTTGAGAAAATGATAAAAGGTAGACTTGAAAAACAATTAAAAGAAGTTTGCTTATTAGAACAACCATTCGTTAAGAACGGAGATTTAACAATAAAAGCTTTAGTTGCAGAAACTGCTAAGAAAGTAGGAGCTGACATAACTTTAGGAAGAGTTGTTAGATTCGAAGTTGGAGAAGGTATAGAAAAGAAAGAAGAAAACTTTGCTGAAGAAGTTGCTAAGCAACTTAAGTAATTGTAAAAGAGAACACTTAAGTGTTCTCTTTTTTTGAGACATATATTAGTAAAAGGTAGGAGGATTTCTTTTATGAAACCAATGTATAAAAGAGTACTGTTAAAACTTAGTGGTGAAGCACTATCAGGGGATAAAGGTTTTGGCATAAACAATGACGTTGTAAACGAAATAGCAGTAGCAATAAAGAAAATTCAAGAAGTAGGCGTTGAAGTATCTGTAGTTGTTGGTGGTGGAAACTTCTGGAGAGGTAGAACATCAGAAGGTATGGACAGAACTACAGCAGACTATATAGGTATGCTTGCAACTGTTATGAACTCTATGGCACTTCAAGATGCACTTGAAAACATTGACGTTCAAACTAGAGTTCAAACTGCTATAGAAATGAGACAAATAGCAGAACCATATATAAGAAGAAAAGCGGTTAGACACTTAGAGAAAGACAGAGTAGTTATATTTGGTGCTGGAACAGGAAATCCATATTTCTCAACTGACACAGCTGCAGCTTTAAGAGCGGCTGAAATGGAAGCAGAAGTTATACTACTTGCTAAAAATGTTGATGCAGTATACGATAAAGACCCTAAAGTACATGCTGATGCAGTTAAATTCGATGAATTAACTTATATAGAAGTTTTACAAAGAGAGCTAAAAGTAATGGACTCTACAGCAACATCTTTATGTATGGATAACCAAATACCTATACATGTATTTGAATTATCTACAGATAACATAATAAAAGCTGTTATGGGTGAAAAAATAGGTACTGTAGTAAGATAATATTATATAAAG
>NZ_CP048741.1:1645119-1647643 GCF_018336475.1 Romboutsia sp. 13368 | reverse complement strand
GTGAAAAAATAGGTACTGTAGTAAGATAATATTATATAAAGTACGGAAATGTTGTATAATAAAATTAAAGAATATAGGAGGATAATAACTATGAAATTAGATGTACATAAGCAATTAGAAGCTAAAATGACTAAAACTATAGATGCATTAAAGCACGAATACACAACTATAAGAGCAGGAAGAGCAAATGCTCAAATGTTAGATAAAGTAAGAGTTGACTACTACGGATCATTAACTCCAGTAAACCAATTAGCTGCTATATCAGTTCCAGAACCAAGAACATTAATGATAAACCCTTGGGATAAATCTTCTATGGCTGAAATAGAAAAAGCTATAAGAAACTCTGACTTAGGACTTAATCCAAGTAACGATGGTCAAGTTATAAGAATAGCTGTTCCAGCTTTAACAGAAGAAAGAAGAAAAGAATTAGCTAAGAGAGTTCACAAAGTTGCTGAAGAATTCAAAGTTAGACTTAGAAATGAAAGAAGAGATGCAAATGATGCATTAAAGAAAATGGAAAAAGACGGAGAATTAACTGAAGACGAATTAAAGAGAGCACAAGATGAAGTTCAAAAAATAACTGATAAATTCATAAAAGAAATAGATGCAGTTGCTTCAGCTAAAGAAAAGGATATAATGGAGGTATAATATTGGATAAATATTATAGCCTATTAGGACTTCCACTAGAGGAAGTAGAAAAATACCTTAAAGAACATAACATAACATACACTGTAAAATCTATACAAGGTAAAAAAGATACCGATAAACTTATTATTCCTAGAGTAATAAAAATATCAGATATAGATAATGGTGTAGAAGTATTAACAACTAAGTTTTCTGACTCCCTAAAATAGGGGTCAGAAATCTTTTGCATTTAAGCAAAAATTATATTGGAGGCAGATACTATGAATAGTTATGACATAAATTTAGAAAAAGTGCCTACTCATATAGCTATAATAATGGATGGAAATGGGAGATGGGCTAAGTCTAGATTCCTTCCAAGAACTGCAGGACATAAAGCGGGGGTAGAAGCAATAAGAGAAGTAATAAAAGAATGTCAAAGATTAGGGGTAAAACACTTAACTTTATATGCTTTTTCAACAGAGAACTGGAAAAGACCTAAACTTGAAGTTGATACACTTATGACTCTTTTAGCTACTTATTTAGCAAAAGAAGCAAAAGAATTACATGCAAATAATGTAAAAATTACAGCAATAGGTGATATATCAAAGCTTCCTAAAAATTGTGTAGAAGAGTTAAACAGTGCATTTGAACTAACTAAAGACAATACTGGAGTTAACTTAAATCTTGCTCTAAATTATGGAAGTAGAGACGACATAAAAAATGCAATAATTGATATAGTAAATGATGCAAAATGTGGTAAAATAGATATAGAAAACATAAATGAAAACACTATAAAAAACTATTTAGATACAAAGTCTATACCAGATCCAGACTTAATAATAAGAACTAGTGGAGAACAAAGACTAAGTAACTTCTTAATGTGGGAAGCTGCATACTCTGAATTTTACTTCACTGATATACACTGGCCAGATTTTAGTAGCAAAGAACTTCAAAAGGCAATATATGTATATCAAAATAGGGACAGACGATTTGGAGGACTAAGCAAGTAGTAAGGAGAATATTATATGCTTACAAGAGTTTTAGCTGCATTAGCATTAGTGCCATTACTTATATTTATTTTAATTGGTGGAGTACCATTATATATAGCAGAAATAGCAATACTTGCTATAGCTTTAAATGAATTTTATAAAGCCTTTAAGGCAAAAGATATACATCCTATAGAGAATATAGGTTATATATTTATAGTATATTTAGGTTTAAAAAATATATTTAACTTAGGAGCAGATTATACTTATGTAGTAATATTTGCACTATTTATATACTCTATAACTTATATACTAAGATGCAAAAGAAATATAATTGATATAGTAATAACATTTTTCAGTTTGTTTTATGTAGCTATATCAATAGACTTTATAGTTCTTACTATAAATAGATTACCTCAAGGATCTATTTATGTTTGGACAATATTTATAGTAGCATTTCTTACTGATACCTTTGCGTACTTTACAGGATATTTATTTGGAAAGCATAAGCTAATACCAAAGGTTAGTCCTAAAAAGACAATAGAAGGAAGTATTGGTGGAATAATAGGAAGTACAGTTGGATGTATAATATTTGCGTACTTATTCAAACTAGATATGACTGTTATGGTAATCATAGGTAGTTTAGGAAGTATAATAGCTCAGTTTGGTGATTTATTCGCATCATCTATAAAAAGATATGTTGGGATAAAAGATTATGGTAAATTAATACCAGGCCATGGTGGAGTATTAGACAGATTTGATAGTGTAATATTAGTTGCACCATTTGTATATTATGCAATAATGATATTTAGTAAATAAAGCTTTAGCATGTGCTAAGGCTTTTTTACTTGAAATTTATTTCAAACTGGATAAATTTACTTAACTTAGTGGTATAATATATAAAGAATTATACT
>NZ_CP048741.1:1642593-1645105 GCF_018336475.1 Romboutsia sp. 13368 | reverse complement strand
AAATGATATTTAGTAAATAAAGCTTTAGCATATGCTAAGGCTTTTTTACTTGAAATTTATTTCAAACTGGATAAATTTACTTAACTTAGTGGTATAATATATAAAGAATTATACTAATAATATAGAAAGGAAATAAAATGAAGAAAATATCAATACTAGGATCAACAGGATCAATCGGAAAACAAACACTAGATGTTGTAAGAGAACATAAAGATAAATTTGAAGTAGTAGCAATATCTGCAAACAGCAGTGTAGATTTATTGTTAGAACAAATAAAAGAATTCAAACCAAAATACGTAGCAGTATACAATGAAGAAGCATCACAAAAGCTAAAAGCAATGATACCTTCAGATATAAATATAGAAGTACTATCTGGAATGGAAGGACTAAAAACTATATCATCACTTCCAGAAATAGATGTACTTTTAACTGCAATAGTAGGAATGATAGGACTTGTTCCAACATTAGAAGCAATAAAGCACAAAAAAGATATAGCACTAGCTAACAAAGAAACATTAGTATGTGCAGGAAAGCTTGTAATGAGTGAAGCTAAGAAAAATGGAGTTAAAATACTTCCAGTAGATAGTGAGCACAGTGCAATATTCCAATCTTTAAATGGAGAAAACTACAAAGAAATAGAAAAAGTAATATTGACTGCATCAGGTGGACCATTTAGAGGAAAGAAAAAAGAAGAACTTTTAAACGTAACTAAAAATGAAGCACTAAAACACCCTAACTGGTCAATGGGAAGAAARATAAGTATAGATTCATCTACACTTATGAACAAAGGACTTGAAGTAATAGAAGCAAAATGGTTATTTGATGTAGAAGTTGATCAAATAGATGTAGTAGTACACCCACAAAGTATAGTACACTCTATGGTTCAATTTAACGATAGCTCAGTAATAGCTCAACTTGGATGTCCAGACATGAGACTTCCTATACAATATGCACTTACATATCCAGAAAGATTTGAAAATCAATTTGAAAGATTAGACTTAACTAAAATAGCAACACTTACATTTGAAGAACCAGACTTAGAAACATTCCCATGTCTAAGCCTTGCATATGAAACACTAAAAATGGGAGGTACATATTCTGCAGTACTAAACAGTGCAAATGAAGTATTAGTTGAAGCATTCCTACAAGACAAAATAGGATTTTACGATATACCAAAATACATACAGAAAGCACTAGATGCACATACAAGTATAGAAGACCCAACACTAGAAGAAATACTAGAAGTAGATAGATGGACTAGAGAATACGTAAAAGATTTAMKAAATAAGGGAGGTTGTAAAGTGACTATAATAGCCGCAATAATACTATTTGGTATAATAGTATTCATACATGAACTAGGGCATTTCCTATTTGCAAAAAAAGCAGGAGTAAAAATACACGAATTTTCAATAGGTATGGGACCTAAAATATATAGCAAACAAAAAGGAGAAACTAAGTACTCACTAAGACTTTTACCACTTGGTGGATATGTTAGTATGGAAGGTGAAGATGGAGAATCAAAGGATCCTAACTCATTTGGAGCAAAAACTGTTCTTCAAAGAGCAAGCATAATATTTGCAGGACCATTTTTCAATATAATATTAACTATATTACTTCTTATACCTGTATTTTCATATATGGGTACTCCAAGTAATAGTAATGTATTAGGTCAAGTTTTAGAAAATACACCTGCAATAGAAGCAGGACTTAAGCCTAATGATAAAATAATAGAAATTAACGGAAATAAAATAAACAATTGGGAAGATATAGTAAATAACATACAGGGTGAAAACTTAAAAACATTAGAGATAAAAGTAGAAAGAGACAACACTACTAAAGATATAACTGTAACACCAGAAAAAAATGAAGAAGGTAAATATGTTATAGGAATAACACCAGTATACGACAAAAGTATATTAAAATCAGTACCAAGAGCTTTTATAGCAACTTGGGATATGATAAAACAAATGTTACTATTTGTAGTTCAACTATTTACAGGAACAGTACCTGGTGGATTTGAAAACTCAGTAGCAGGACCTGTAGGAGTTATAAGTATAGTTTCAGATGCAGCTAAGGTGGGTATAATAAACGTTGTGTATATAGGAGCAGTAATAAGTTTAAACTTAGGTATACTTAACTTACTTCCAATACCAGCACTTGATGGAGGAAGATTATTATTCTTACTTATAGAAGCAATAAGAGGTAAGAAAATGGACCCTAACAAAGAAGGAATGATACACACTGTAGGTCTTATGTTACTTATGGGATTTATGCTATTTGTAACATACAAAGATATAGTAAAACTGTTTTAATTAAAATATATCACTTAATAAATAACTTAAAGACAAAAACAAGCAATGGATGTATCTTTATAATTATGATACTTCAAAAACTGTGGATAACMTGTGTACTAAAGTAATATCAATGTATCTAGAAAAGAAAAAATGACATTTTGAGCAACGGATGTATCCGAAGCGGTAGCGAGGATATATCGTTGGCGATATGAGCGAAG
>NZ_CP048741.1:1641422-1642588 GCF_018336475.1 Romboutsia sp. 13368 | reverse complement strand
CTTAAAATAGAAGGTGARAAAATGTACAAAAGAAGACAATCTAGAGAAGTTACTGTTGGAAATGTAAAAATAGGTGGAAACAACCCTATAAGTATACAATCAATGACAAACACTGATACAAGAGATGCAGAAGCTACAATTGCACAAATAAAAAGATTAGAAGAAGCAGGRTGTGATATAGTTAGGGTTGCAATACCTGATATGACTGCTGCTAAAAATATAGCAAAAATAAAATCTCAAGTTAACATACCAGTAATTGCTGATATACACTTTGATTATAGACTAGCCCTTGAAGTTATAGACCAAGGTATAGATGGAGTTAGAATAAATCCAGGAAACATTGGTAGCATAGATAGAGTAAAAATGGTTGTTGAAAAGTGTAAGGAAAAGAACTTAAAAATAAGAATAGGTGTTAACGGTGGTTCACTAGAAAAAGAACTACTAGAAAAATACGGTTCAGCAACACCAGAAGCTTTAGTTGAAAGTGCAATGAGACATGTTAAAATACTAGAAGACTTAGACTTTAGAAATATAGTAATATCACTTAAATCTTCTGATATATACAAAACAKTAGAAGCCTACGAACTTATATCACAAAAGGTGGAYTAYCCACTTCACATTGGTATAACAGAATCAGGAAGTGTTAAAAAAGGAACTATAAAATCATCAATAGGAGTTGGAGCATTACTTCTTAAAGGTATAGGAGATACAGTAAGAATATCTCTTACAGGAGATCCTTGTGAAGANAGTAGCTGTTGGTAAGGAAATACTTAGAAGCTTAGATTTATTAAATGATAAAATAAAAGTAGTATCTTGCCCAACTTGTGGAAGATGTAATATAGACCTTATAAGTGTGGTTAATGAAGTTGAAGAAAAAATAAACCACATGGAAAAAGATATAACAGTAGCTATTATGGGATGTGCTGTTAATGGACCAGGTGAAGCTAGAGAAGCAGATATTGGTATAGCTGGTGGTAAAGGTGAAGGTCTTTTATTTAAAAAAGGTGAGATAGTTAGAAAAATAAATGGAGATAGATTAGTAGAAGAATTATTAGAAGAAATAGATAAATATTAAAAAAGAAGGTATGTGATTTATTAAAATCATATRCCTTCTTTTTTTWAWTWAAATTACAAGGGAAATTAAAATTTCTTTACTTGTTACAATG
>NZ_CP048741.1:1640789-1641100 GCF_018336475.1 Romboutsia sp. 13368 | reverse complement strand
AGAGAATATTTTGYAATTATTAAAAAAAGATTTTGGATAATAGCTCTTTTAGCAGTTATATCAGCAGTAATCAGTGGTGTAATAAGCTTTTTTATGCTAAATCCAGTATATGAAGCAAAATCAACTTTAATAGTAAATACTGAAAAAAATGAAGACACTCAGATGATTACAGGAGATCAATTTAATGTTACTCAAAAACTTGCAGTAACTTATGGGGAGATAATAAAGTCTAGAACAGTTTTAGAACAAGTAATAAATAAGTTAAATTTAGATGTTGAGWATGAAGAATTAGTAAATARTGTAACAGTATC
>NZ_CP048741.1:1639376-1639648 GCF_018336475.1 Romboutsia sp. 13368 | reverse complement strand
AATAGTTAAGTTATTATTCCAAAAGGGTGAATTTGATGCTAGAGCAACTCAAATGACATCAGTAGCTCTTATATTCTACTCAATAGGTATGATTGGATTTGGACTTAGAGATATATTAGGTAAAGTATTCTATTCATTACAAGATACTAAAACTCCTATGATTAATGGAGTTATAGCTATGGTTTTAAATATAATACTTAATATATTATTTGTTAAATTTACTAATATGCAATTAGCAGGGCTTGCATTTGCAACTAGCATATCAGCTTTAT
>NZ_CP048741.1:1639268-1639369 GCF_018336475.1 Romboutsia sp. 13368 | reverse complement strand
AATGTTTAATAGTCTTAAGAAAAAGATTGGAGATTTTGGAGAAGAAAAAATAATAAGAACTACATTAAAGTCTATAATATCAGCTATAGTTATGGGAGTTG
>NZ_CP048741.1:1638598-1638690 GCF_018336475.1 Romboutsia sp. 13368 | reverse complement strand
TGAGATACCACAACTTTTTAATATATTAAAAGGTGATATGAGTATAGTTGGACCAAGACCAGTTATATTAGAAGAAGTTGAATTAATAGAGT